>CBAAAS010000199.1:0-5944 GCA_964658855.1 uncultured Mycobacterium sp. | reverse complement strand
CTGTGCGGCCACCATGCGCCATCGACGTGGCCGGTGCTGGGTGCCTTGGGCTTCAGGCGCAGGCGGGGAGTGCTTTGCGGCCTGTTGTGTGTCGACTCTGGTGCGCGTCCGGCATCTCGTAGCGTCATGCGACGCTCCTGTCTTGGCCGCGAATCGACCAGATCATTCACATCGGCGACGACACAATCTCAACCGGTTGCATGCAAAAAATCGCCAACAACCTCGAGGTTACACCGCGCGTGTAGTGTCGGCAGGGGAACGCTCTCGGCCAGCGGGGATCCTGCGCGGAGTCACTTTCGAGGACAAGGAATCGCTGATGGGACGCCAGCTCGAACGGGAAGTGGCCGCCGAGCTTGAAGTCGAGATCACCGATGCGACGACGCTGGAATTCCAGATTGCGATCGCTCCGCACCCGAATACCAAAGTGTCAGAACGATTGTCGTTCGTGTTGGATGGTAAGCCGGTCCAAGCCTTGGAGATCAGCGGAACCCACGGCAACCGCATCCACAAACTCGAGGTTCCGGTGGGTTACCTGACCGTCGATTATGCCGCGACGATCGTCGGCCGGACCGACCCGGCGCCGGTGACCGAGGCCGACCTGTCGATGTATCTGCGCCCGAGCCGCTATGCCGAGGCCGACAAGCTCTACGGTTTCGCTGGACGCGAATTCGGCAGCTACGTCGACTCGACGACCCTGCTGGAGCGGGTGTCGCTGTGGGTCGGCACTCGGTTGAATTACGTTCCGGGCTCCAGTGATCCGATCGACGGGGCGGTGGAGACCCTGCTCTCCGGGGCCGGGGTGTGCCGCGACTACGCGCATTTGGTGGTCGCTCTCCTACGGGCGGTCAAGGTGCCGGCCCGCGCGGTGTCGGTCTATGCGCCTGGTCTGTATCCGATGGACTTCCATGCCGTCGCCGAGGCTTTCGTCGATGGGCAGTGGCGGGTCGTCGACGGAACCCTGCTGGCGCCGAGGCAGACGCTGGTGCGTATTGCGACTGGGCGCGACGCCGCCGACATCGCGTTTCTGGACAATCACCGCGGCGCGATATTCCTGCATAAGTTATGGGTGACGGCCATCGTGAACGGCGATCTGCCCATCGACTCGATCGACCAACTGGTATCGATCGGCTGAATGTGGCGATCGACGAACAGCTTCGCGCGGCCGTCGACGGCCGGCGAGGCCTAGCGGCGGCTGACTCACTGTGCGAGGCATGCGTCGAGTTATTCGACGTTGACGCGGCAGCCCTTTCGCTCGTCTTCTCCGGGGTCGCCAGCGGAACGTTCGGTTCCAGCAACGCGGCGGCGCGCGCATACGACGAACTCCAGTTCACCATCGGCGAGGGTCCGTGCTTGGATTCCGTCGCGACGCACGGTCCCATCCTCATCGCCGACCTCGCCAAGCCCAGCAACGTGCGCTGGCCGCTGTACCGCCCGGCGCTTCTCGACTACAAGATCCGCGGTGTCTTCGCCATTCCGGTCGTGCTGGCCGGCGAATTCGTTGGCGCCCTTGACCTTTTCCGTATTCAACCCGGCGACTTGCACAGCGACGAGCTGGCCGGCGCTGTCGTCGCCGCCGAGCTGGCCGGCGCCCCGCTGCTCGACCTGATGGACGCCGATCTTCAGGCCGCGGTCAACGATCCCCGCAGTAGTTCCTGGACCGACTTCAATGCACTGAGCCGCACGGAGGTCAGCCAGGCCACCGGCATGCTCGTCGCTCAACTCGAGATCGAACCCGCCGAGGCGTTGGTGCGCTTGCGCGCTCACGCCTATGCGACCAACCGCAGCGCCACCGACGTCGCGCGCGACATTCTGGATCGGAGGTTGCGCCTTGATGCCGACTGATCCGATAAGGAGGGCAACATGATCGACACTCCTCGCGAAGCTCGCGTACTCGACGCGGTCGTATCGCTCGTCGACAGCTTGCTCGACGACTTCGACGTCGTCGACTTGCTGACCGAGCTCACCGAGCGGTGCGCAGACCTGCTGGATGTCGGGGCGGCGGGGTTCCTGCTGGCCGACCCGCTCGGTCAGCTGCGGCTGCTGGCCGCGACGTCCACGCAGACCCGCGAGCTTGAGCTAGTTCAGTTGTATGTCGACGAGGGTCCCTGTGTGGAGTGCTTTACCACCGGCCAACCGGTCTCGGTGGCGGATCTGCGCACCGAATCCCAGCGGTGGCCGCGGTTCGTTCCAGCCGCGCTCGGGGCGGGCATCGTTTCGGTACATGCGGTGCCGATGCGGGCCGCCGGAATCGTCTTGGGCTCTCTCGGCCTTTTCGGCAACCACGCAGGCCGACTCAGTGCGTCGGATCTGCTGGTGGGTCAGACCCTGGCGCACGTCGCGTGCGTGGCGATACTGCAGGAACACCCGCCCACCCCTGCGACAGTGATACCGCAACTGCGTTCGGCGCTGACCCACCGCATCGTCGTCGAGCAGGCCAAGGGCTTCCTGCGCGAACGCCTCGACATTTCGGTCGACGACGCATTTTCGCTGCTGCGCAAGTATGCGCGTACCCACAGCGAACACCTGACCGACGTGTCTCGGCAGTTGATGTCCGATCCCGGCGCCCGCCCGGCGTTATTGCAGAAGATGACTCAGCTGGCTCACGGCTGAGCCCGGCGCGCTTGCGCGCGTCGCACGGCGTCCTCGACCAGCCGTGCCGCCACCGTCCGCAGCTTGACGTTGCCGTTCTGACTCATCTGGACCAGCCGGCTGAACGCCTCCTCGGTGCTGCCACCCGACCGGCTGCGAATGATGCCCACCGCCTGATCGATCACCGCACGGTGATCGAGCGCCTCCTCGAGCTTTCCCGCGCGTGCTCGAGCCCCGGCCAGCAGGTCGGCGTTGTAGATCGACACGGCCGCCGGCGCGGAGAACTGGGTTCCCAACTGCACGGCGTGCTCGCCGAACGCGTCGTGGCTGTTTGCGTAGCAATTGATCGCGCCGACCACGTGCTCACCGACGATCAGCGGCAGCGACAGCGCGGAATGCACGCCCATCCTCGCTACTCGACCGCCGAAGCGCGGCCAGCGGCCGTCGGCGCCGAGCGACCCGCTGACCGCAGGGCGTCGTGTTTCCATGCACGTGATGCACGGTCCCTCGAGCAACTCGTCATATTGGACGGCGTCAATCAGGTGGACGAATTCCGCTGTGGCAGAAGTGGTCTGCAGTGTCGCGAAGCCTTTGGCCGGGTCGATCAGCGCGACCCCGGCACCGTCGACGCCGGGAATGGCCTCGGCGGCGAACCCGGCGACGTCGGCAATTAATTCGGAGACGCCGCGGGCCCCGGCCACTATCCCGGACAGCCCCCGCAGCCCGGTGCGCAGGTCTCCCTCGTCCGCTTCCCGTTGGGATGTGGACAGATCGGTTGGCTCCGGTGGTTGGCGACCGGGCTGGGAGTCAAACTCGGACATAGCTCCCAACAAATCTACGTGACCAGTGCCAGAGCGTGTGCGCGTCGCAGCTTTCCGGACGGCGTTTTCGGAATCGTGCCCGGCTCGAGCACCACGACATTACGGGGCCGGACGTCGACCTCGGCGACAACCTCGTGGGCAACCTGACGCTGGACGCGGCGCACCTCGTCCGGGTCGTCCCAGCCGTGTGCCTCGACGGCGACCGCGAAAGTCTCCCGTGGGTGGCCCGCCTTCAGGCGCACCGCCACCGCACAGCCGGGCCGGACCCCGTGGACGCGCGCGGCAGCCCGCTCGATGTCCGTGGGGTAGATGTTTCGCCCGGCCATAATGATCACGTCTTTGACGCGCCCGCACACCACCACGTCACCGGTCTCGGTGAGATAACCCAAATCGCCGGTGTCGTACCAACCTTCGGGATTCTGGGCGGAAATGAAACCGGCAGTGGTCGTGTATCCCATCGTCACCGGTTCGCCCCGCACGTAGATCACGCCGACGCTGCGAGCGGGCATCACCCCGCCCTCCTGATTGACGATCTGGACCTCCAGCCCCTTCAGCGGGCGACCGAGGGAGGCCAGTCGCCGGGTTTTACCTCTGGTTGCCGGGACCGCCCGATGCAGCACGGCGAGCAGGTCGGCGTCGACTTCGTCGACGGTCAACCCGCGGCCGCACTCGGTGAACGACACGGCCACCGTTGTCTCGGCCATGCCGTAAGCGGGCACCACGGCTTCGGGACGCAACCCGAACGGCGCGGCGGCTTCGCACAGATCCTCGACGTCGGCCGGGTCCACTTGCTCCGCGCCGGAGAGCGCCCACCTCAGCGAGGACAGGTCGAACTGACCGGGCTGAGCCTGCCTACGCAGGCGTTTGGCGAACATCGTGTAAGCGAAGTTGGGCGCCGCCGTCATGGTGCCCTGGTATTTCTCGATGAGCCTTGCCCACAGCAGGGTGTCCCGGAGGAAGTCCATCGGCGTGACCTTGACCAACTCGACACCGAAGTACATCGGGACCGTCAGGTAGCCGGTCATGCCCATGTCGTGGAAGCACGGCAGCCAGCTCACGATCACGTCGGATTCGACGTCGACGTCAGCGCCGACGAACATCGCCTCGGCGTTGGAGACGACGTTGCGGTGGCTGATCTGGACCGCCTTGGGGGATCCGGTCGAGCCGGACGTCAATTGCAGCAGCGCAATGTCGTCGTCGGTGGTGTCAATAGGGTCGATCGGCCGGCCGTCGAGTAACTGTTCGGCCGTCAGGACCTGCATGCCCAGTCCGGACAGCAGCGGTGCCGCGGCCATGAACGGATCGGAGACCACGACGGCTTTGGCGCCGATCATGTTGATCACAGCCGTCGTCTCGTCGGCCCAGCGTTGCAGGTCGGTGCGCGGGGTGGGCTGGTGCAGCATCGTGACGCTGGCACCGCGCATCCAGATGCCCTGCGCGGTCGGGGCGATCTCGACGGGCGCCCCGGCTAGCACCGCGACCGCATCGCCGTGGCCCACACCGGCGGCGTCAAGAGCGCCCGCCACGCGGCGGCTCCGCTCGTGCACCTGACCCCAGGTATGGCGGACCGGGGCATCGGGCTCCCCGGTATTCATGCCCTTGAGACTGCTCTGGGCGTTGTCGAACATGGTTTGGGTAAATCGGCTCACGACTCATCCCCTGGCTCCGGCGCGATGGCGCTGGAAGTAATTGGATCGGTACCCAAACGGGAACCTCCAGCGCCGAAAGCAGAACCTGACGTGGCGGCTACATCGGCGCTTGAGCGCTTTTCGGCGGGGAGATATCAGATCGCCGCCGTGACGTTTCCGTGAGGCTGGAGTGTCAACCGGGAATGAGGCTACCTTCCCTACCGCCGGTATCCAATACTTCCGCTGCGGTGCCACCCCGGCTTGTAACCCTATTGAGATGGTGTGCCAAGTCGACTGGTTCGTCGACTTGGCACTGAGCGTAGGGGTAAACACCGTATTCGACGGCATCGACACGGCCATTGACATCGAATTCGCAGAAACAGTTACGTCGTTAGCGCAAAGGCGATTCGGTGTTTGCCACCGCTGCAATCACTTTCGAGATCAATCACCGGACCGCATGGACCTGAGAGTGACGTTCGGCATGCTGGAGCGGCGGTCCAACCCGCTGGACCAGCTGATTTTCCAGATCTGTCAACGAGCGCCCAGCGCACCGGCGATACTTCGCGGCATGGAGTCCGAAACCAGGCTGCAGCGTTTTGAGCGATACACCGAGTGGCCGCTCGCCGCCGCCGCCGTCGTATTTTTGGTCCTGTTTTCCCGGCAGGTTCTCACCGAACCGCACGGACGCGAAGCCTCTATCGTCTGGGCAATCAACTGGGTTATCTGGGGCCTGTTCTTTCTGGACTACTTTGTCCGGCTTTACCTCGCCACCGACCGATGGCACTGGTTTTGGCGGCACCTGCTCGACTTCGCGATTATCACGCTGCCGCTGCTTCGGCCACTTCGCTTGTTGCGCATGCTGGTTCTGATCGAGGCGTTGCAGAAGGCAGTGGGAGATGCCTTCCG
>CBAAAS010000198.1:0-5944 GCA_964658855.1 uncultured Mycobacterium sp. | reverse complement strand
CCGGTTGGCATCCGCGCGGGCCCCGCCGAGCAGGTGCAGGCCGGTCACCACCATCGTCTTGCCGGTGCCAGTCTCACCCGTCAAAACCGTTAAACCGGTGTCGAATTCGGCTGTCGCGACGCTGATGGCACCCAGCGACTCGATCCGAATCTCGGAAAGCACCGTTACCGTCCGCGCCAGCCGGTGACCGGAAGCCGGAACTTGCGCACCAGACGGTCGGTGAACGGCGCGCTGTCCAGCCGCGCCCATTTCACCGATACGTCGCAGCGCTGCACCTCCAACCGGGCGCCGGCGGGTACCCGCATCTCGCGGCGACCGTCGCAGAACACCAGGGCGTCATGTCCGTCGGACTCGATCTCGATGGCGATGCGAGCGTCAGGGCTGGTCACCATGGGCCGGGCGAACAACGCGTGCGCGTTGTTCGGCACGACCAGCAATGCCTCCAGGTCCGGCCACAGGATGGGGCCACCGGCAGAGAACGCGTAGGCCGTGGACCCGGTAGGCGTCGAAATCAGAACGCCGTCGCATCCAAATGTCGACACCGGCCGCCCGTCGACCTCGAGGATGACGCCGAGCACTCCGAGCCGCGGACCCTTTTCCAGGCTCGCCTCGTTGAGGGCCCATCCGCGCGCGACGACCTCGCTCTTGAGCCGCACCGTGATGTCCAGGGTCAAACGCTCTTCGAGGCGATAGCTGCGTGCGACCACATGCTCGAGCACGCTGTCGATGGCCTCGGTCTCTGCTTCGGCGAGGAAGCCGATCCGGCCCAAATTGATGCCCAGCACCGGAACGTTCGCGTTGCGGGCAAGCTCGGCGGCCCGCAAAAAGGTGCCGTCGCCGCCCAAGCCGATGACCAGCTCGCAGCCCTCGGCGGCGTCGGGGTCGGCGTCCACCAGCTCGATGTCGACGCCCAACGCGCGCACGTCGTCCGGCCCCAGCGGAACCGGGCCGCGATCAACAGCCTCGGCCGAGAGCACGCGGAGACGAATATTGTTGTCGCACAACACTTTTTCGATCCGGCGGGCGGTCTCGGTCGCTTCCTCACGCCCGGTGTGAACCACCAGCAGGACAGTGCGCTCATCCGTCATTGCGGACCTGCCTCAACCGCCCCGCGGACGGCGGATTCCAGCTCATCAGCAGACAAACCCCGATCGGTCTCGGCACGTAACCACAGGAAGTATTCAACGTTGCCCGATGGACCCGGCAGCGGGCTGGGGGTCACCCCGACGGCGTGCCATCCCAACTCGTCAGCGCGGCGGGCGACGTGCAGGACCGCGCTTGCCCGCAGATCGGGACTGTGGACGACCCCGCCGGCCCCCACTTGCCCTTTGCCCACCTCGAACTGCGGCTTCACCATAGGAACGATATCCGCGCCGGGTGCGGCGCATCCAGTCAGCGCAGGCAACACCGTGTTCAGTGAGATGAAGGACAGGTCAGCGACGACCGTCTCGACCTTGCCGTCGATCGCTTCCGGCGTGAGTTCTCGCACGTTGGTTCGCTCGACGACCACCACCCGCGAGTCCGAGCGCAGCGACCAGGCCAACTGGCCGTAGCCGACGTCGACGGCGACCACTTCTCGGGCACCACGATCCAGCAGGACTTCGGTGAATCCGCCGGTCGAGGCCCCCGCGTCCAGACAGCGTCGACCTTCAACGTCGATGCCGAAGGCGTCGAGCGCACCGATGAGCTTGTGGGCGCCCCGGGACACCCAGCCGCGTTCTACGTCGCCGGCGACCTTCAGCGCCGCTGTGGCCGCGACGGCCGTGCCCGGCTTGACCGCGGGCATGCCGTCGATGCTTACCTTGCCGGCGCCGATCAGCTCCGCTGCCTGCTGTCGCGATCGGGCCAGACCGCGACGGACCAGCTCGGCATCAACACGGGTACGCCGCGGCACAACGGCCTCAGGCCTTCTCCGCCGACTCCAGCGCCTGCACCAGCATGTCGTGCGCCTCGGACAGCTGGCGGGCGAACTCTTCGAGCTCGGCTTCGGACGGCATCTTCTCAGGGTTGGCAGGATCCGGTAGCTCCGCGAGGATGGCGTCGATCCGTGCGCGAATCTCATCAGGGTCGGTAGTCATCGCCTCACTACGCTATCGGATTTACGCCAAAGACCACCGTTGAAGGGCATCGCGCGCGTTGTCGTCGCCGGCTTCGACGGCGACAGTCTGTCCGTCGCGGTGGCGTGACCAGACCGCATGCGCGACAGCACGGACGATCGAGAGTCCGTCGCCCCCGTCGTCGGCGGCGGTGCTGACAGTGATCGCGTCGTCTGTGGTGTCGACCTGCCAGGCCGACTGGGCACCCACGGCGAGTTCCTTGGCGTCCCGGTGCAGCGAACGAAGGTCGTGACCAATGAAGGTCGCGCGTTGCTCAGGCACCGCGTGGACCGCGTCGCGCGCGGAATTGACGCCGGTGAGCACCATCAGGCTGGGCAGTTCGGCAGCGTAGGCGCCGGCGATGTCGGTGTTCAGCCGGTCACCGACAACCAAAGGTGTCCGAAAGTCGCCGCGTCCCAACGCATCCAGCAATAACGTCGGCGCCGGCTTGCCCGCCACCTGCGGCTCGGCATCGGTCGCTGCTCTCAGCGCGGCCACCATCGAACCATTGCCGGGCAGGAGGCCGCGTTCGGTCGGCAACGTGGCGTCGACATTGGCGGCGACCCAGAGCCCCCCGGCTCGGATGGTCAGCGCCGCCTCGGCGAGGATCGCCCATCCGGTTTCCGGCGAATGGCCTTGGACGACGGCTTCCGGCTTGTCGTCGTAAAGCCGTACCGGCTCGAGACCGACGGCGGCGACTTCATCGGCCAGTGAGTCGGTTCCCACGACCAGTACCCGAGAACCCGGTGCCAGCTGGTCGGCCAACACGTGAGCCGCGCTCTGCGCGCTGGTGACGACGTCATCGGCGGTCGCCTGCAGGCCGAGGTCAGTCAGGTGCTGGGCGACTTCATCGGCGCTACGCGACGCGTTGTTGGTGACGAATAGCGTTCGACCCGACACTTCTTCCAGCGACTCGGCAGCGCCCTCGGTCAGCTCATGACCCCGGAACACCGTTCCGTCCAGGTCGAGAAGCAGGCAATCATGTTCCTGCGCAAGCGATCCCACGTCAGCCGAGCTCGCTGACTCGGTCCTCGGCATCGGTAGCTCCCTCGACGTCCGCTTCGGCCGCGTGCAGGAACCACTGCACCGCCTCCGCGCCGCGTTCCAGCGCCAACAAGGTCTCCGCGTAGGCGTAGAACAACCGGGCCGCGATCGTGCCGACCCGCGTCGGGTCCAACTGCGGGGTGGACAGAACGGTCAGGGCCTGATCGAGCTGTCCGAGGTCGGCGCGAGCGCCGGCGGTGACGATGCGCATCTCGTCGGCCTCGTCGCCGACCAGCTTGGCCGCCTCGGGTCCACGGGCCAGTTCAAGGGCGCGTTCCGGCCGGCCCAGGCCACGTTCGCAGTCGGCGATCAGCGGGAGCAGCGGCGACTTGCTGCCCATTCGGCGCGCTGCCCGCAGCTCGGCGATGGCCTGCGCCCAGTCGGCGCACTGGTAAGCCGCGATTCCCACGGCTTCCCGCACGGCGGCGATGCGGCCGGAGCGCGCCCGCGCGGCACGGGCGTGGCTGAGCGCCGCCTCGGGATCCTCGTCGAGCAGCTCCCCCGCGGCGACCAGGTGGCGTGCTACCGCGTCGGCGTTGGCCTTATCCAGAGTGCTGAGCTCCCGGCGCACGTCGGGCGCCAATTGCTTGGCCTCGATCTCGCGCGGAAGCGGTGGTTCTTCGCGACCACTGTCGGAGGCGCCGTGTTGGGGTTGAGATCGTCGAGCGCGGTCGGGTCCGGACGCGGAGGATTGAGGTCGTGGCGACCGCCGCTCCCGCCGTTGCGGATCGTTTGTGCGATCACCGGTTCCGCCGCGAGGCGGACGACGTTCGCCACCTGTTCTGTTGTCGACCACTGAAGCCTTTCCCTGCAAGTCTCGTCTCAGGATACGGCCCGCACAGCTAGGTAGCGGACCGCGTCGGCCCGCCAACCACGTTTGAGCTGCGACAGCCGCGCACCACTGCAGATATTCAGTCGGCAATGACAAGGGAAATCCCTGTATCCGTTGGCAACCCATCGTGAATATCGTTTGCGCAGCGGGGCGGTTTTTTCGGGTCGACTCCGAGCAGGCAGGAGTACTGGGATGAAGATCATTCGGATTGCGACGCTGGCCGCGGTGATGGCCGGTGCGGCGGTGGGGTTGGCTTCTCCGGCGTCCGCCGAACTGATCGACGGTAGCTACGAGCGCACTGGAGACGGACCCGCGGGGTCAAATTTCGCAGGGCCGATCACGGTCATCGTCTCTTCTTGTGGCGCCGGCTGCAGAAACCTCGCTGGAACGCTGAAGAGTGATGAGGTCGTGCAATTGCATCTGGGAGGTAGCACTTGGACCGGCACCAACAGCTTCCACGACCAGCTGACGATCGACAACAATTCTCTTACGGGCACTGAGACCGGCGCATTTCTGAAAGACGTTGTGAACTATCACTACGTCAAAGTTGGTTAACTCCTCCACTGCGGCGCCGCATCGCCAAATAGTCCTACCTGGGCGCAGCACGCGGGAAATGTCAGCCGTTCTTGGCGAGCCCGACAACCAGGTCGGGGAAGTTCGGGCATTGTTCGGTAAGAACAAGCGAGCTGTTATCCAGGTTGGCCGTGCATGGCGTCCCGTCCGCTCCGGTCCAGGGCCCGGTCCAGGTATTGCCTTGCAGGTGCAGAGTGAATTGGGTCGCGCCCCTTGTGTCTATGTGAGTGCAATCCGGACCGCATGAGCTCAGAGTCCAGGTGGTTCTGCCTCCGTGTTTCATGGGGCCGTCGATCACGGTCGCGGTGTAGGGCCCGCTGGGTCCCTCTGCCGATGCTGGCCCGGCCAGTCCGATCGCCGCGCCAGCTAAGGCGATGCAGACGCCGAGTCCCCGAGTAATGGCCATCATGTTTTCCCTTTCGTGCAAGCCGAGCGGACCCGAAGTGCGAATCGCTCGCAACCTTTCGTGACGATTGCTGGATCGACGTTAGGAGCTTTGCCGGGTATGGGGATACAGGGATTTCCCTGGGAATCCCCGTGGCCTTACTGCAGGAGCGAGTGCTTGTCCATCAGGTCCGCTAATCGCGTGGATGTCGAACACGTCAACCGGTACGGTCACGGGATGGCCGCTCGGAGCGCTCTCATGGCCGGTATCGCCAAGCAGCTCGGCCATCCACGTGGTGTGGGTGGCCGGATGGTCGGGCTCGCGCTCAATCGAGGCAACCGCGGCTTCGTGCGCGCAGCTGTGCAGGCGTTGCACGCCGACGACGATGCCGTGCTGGCCGATGTCGGATTTGGCGGCGGTGTGGGCTTGAAGTTATTGCTAGACAGTGTTAGCCGGTCCGGGTCCGTTCACGGAGTGGAAGTTTCGGACACGATGCTCAAGCAGGCCGCAAGGCGGTATCGGCGCGACATCGCGGCGGGGCGGCTGGCGCTGCACGACGGGTCGTTGACCCGAATGCCGTTCGCCGATGGGACCTTGAACGGTGTCGTGACTGTCAACACCATCTACTTCGTCGCCGATCTCCATGAGGCGTTTACCGAGTTGGCCAGGGTGACAGCACCTTTGGGGCGCATCGTTGTCGGCGTCGCCGACCCCGAGGCGATGGCGAAGTTCCCGTTCACCGGCCAAGGCTTCCGCCTTCGCCCCATACCCGAGGTCATCAGCGCGCTGCAAAGCGCGGGCTTCACGGTGCAGCACCGTCAGATCAATGCCGCAGACGGGTCACCCCACCTGTTGATCGGCACGCCGGCAGCGACCCAGGCCTGAGACGCAAGAATCTCGGGTCTCCGCAAAGCGTTTCGCCAACGCCCACTGCCGACTGCTTTCGTAACGGTCGTTAAGCGCAAATGCCCGTGCCCCCCAAGGGTTTTGGGGGGCACGGGGTTTGTTGTGTGT
>CBAAAS010000197.1:0-5952 GCA_964658855.1 uncultured Mycobacterium sp. | reverse complement strand
TGCCTCCGCCGGCCAGCCACTGGCAGCCCACCGAGTTCTTGGCGGTGTTGATCAGCCCGTTGATCTGCGTCAGCTTGTCGACCGTCTCGTCGCTGACACCGCCGCACTGTGGGAAGGAAGGACCGTGACTCCCCTGCCCGGACGACGGGGACGTCGACCCGGGTGATTGGGACTGGTTGGAGCCGGAATCAGAGCAGGCAGCCGCCATCGGAACCAGCGCTGCCGTCGCCAGAGCAAGTGCTGCTACGTTCCGCCGCACCACTACCCCCACCTTCTGGTGATCACAGGTTGCACTGTAGCGGCACCACCTTTGGGCAACCATCGCACACGCGGTGAGCTGTGCTTTCTTGTATGCAACAGTAACCAGATGCTCGTGGCACTGCTGCGCCAGTTTGTGCGGCCGTACCGATGGCTGGTCGTGGCGGTGATGGCGCTGCAATTGATCAGCACCCTGGCCTCGCTGTATCTACCGACGGTGAACGCCACCATCATCGACGACGGCATCGCCAAAGGCGACTCCGCCACCATCGTCCGGCTCGGTGTGCTGATGTTCGCCGTGACCGCGCTGCAGGTGCTGTGCGCGGTGGGTGCGGTGTATTTCGGCTCCCGCGCCGGGACGGGCTTCGGTCGCGACCTCCGCTCGGCGATGTTCCACCACGTCACGACCTTCTCCGAGCACGAGACGGCCCGATTCGGCGCGCCGACACTGCTGACCCGAACCACCAACGACGTCCGCCAGATCCAGTTCCTGGTGCAGATGGCGTGCACGGTGCTGGTCGCCGCGCCGATCATGTGCGTCGGCGGAATCTTCATGGCCATCCATCAGGACGCCGGGCTGTCCTGGCTGCTGGTGGTCAGCGTCCCGGTGCTGGTGGTGGCCAACTATGTGATCATCTCGAAGACGCTGCCGCTGTTCCGCAGCATGCAGCGGCTGATCGACAACATCAACCGGGTCATGCGCGAGCAACTGTCCGGTGTGCGGGTGGTGCGCGCGTTCGCGCGTGAGCCCTACGAGCGGCAGCGATTCGACGAGGCCAACGTCGCGCTGTCGACCACGACGCAGGACGCCAGCAACTGGCAGGCGTTGCTGCTGCCGGTCACCACGCTGACCATCAACGGCTCCAGCGTGGCGCTGATCTGGTTCGGCGGCCTGCGGATCGACAGCGGCCAGATGCAGGTCGGGTCGCTGATCGCGTTTCTGGTCTACTTCGCTCAGATCCTGATGGCCGTGGTCATGGCGACGATGACAATCATGGTGTTGCCGCGCGCCGCGGTGTGTGCCGAACGGATCACCGAGGTGCTGTCGACGACTCCGGCGGTCGGCAACCCGGCCAATCCACTGCGGCCGTCGCCCGATGACCGCGGAGCGGTTCGGCTGGACCATGCGTCGTTCCGCTACCCAGGGGCGGATCGGGCTGTGCTGCAAGATATCTCGCTGACCGCACGGGCGGGCACCAGCACCGCCGTCATCGGCAGTACCGGATCGGGAAAGTCGACACTGGTGGCGCTGATCTGCCGGTTGTACGACACGACAGACGGAACCGTCCAGGTGGGCGGCGTCGACGTACGCGACCGCGACGTCGAAGAACTGTGGTCGACGATCGGGTTGGTACCCCAACGCGGCTACCTGTTCTCCGGGACCGTCGCCGGGAACCTGCGCTATGGCAAAGCGGACGCCAGTGAAGATGAGATGTGGGAGGCGCTGCGGGTCGCGGCGGCCGACGACTTCGTGCGTGCGCACGCCGATGGCCTGCAGATGCGCGTCGCGCAGGGTGGGATCAATTTCTCCGGTGGGCAGCGGCAACGATTGGCGATCGCACGGGCGGTGATCCGGCGTCCGGCGATCTACGTGTTCGACGACGCGTTTTCCGCACTGGATGTGCATACCGATGCGCTGGTACGGGCCAGGCTGGCCGAGATCACCCCGGATGCGACGGTGATCGTTGTGGCGCAGCGCATCTCGACCATCATCGATGCCGACCAGGTGATCGTCATCGAGGACGGGCAGGTGCTGGCTACCGGCACGCACGAATCACTGCTGGCCGAGTCGCCGACCTACCGGGAGTTCGCTGAATCGCAGTCGATGGACGCCGAAGTGGGTGGTCCGCGATGACCTCTGCGACGCGGCGACCGGCCGCTCCCCCGGCCATGCAGCCACAGAACTTCGCCCGCTCGACCGTCCGCCTGGTGAAGTTGCTTGCGCCGCAGCGCTACACCGCTGTCGCGGTGACGGCCCTGAGCGTCCTGGGCACCGTCATCGGTGTCGTGGTCCCGCGGATTCTCGGCCATGCCACCGACCTGTTGTTCAACGGCGTGATCGGTCGCCGGCTACCCGCGGGCATCACCAAGGACCAAGCCGTCGCCGCGGCGCGGGCACACGGCGACAACGCCTTCGCCGACCTGCTCTCCGGGATGCACGTGATTCCCGGCCACGGGGTCGACTTCGACGCGATCTTCCGGACGCTGGCGCTGGCGTTGGGCATGTATGTGGTCGCGGCGCTGATGATTTACGCGCAGGCCCGGCTGCTCAACGTGACCGTGCGGCGCTCGCTGCAGGCGCTGCGCACCCAGGTCGAAGACAAGCTGCACCGGCTCCCGTTGGCCTACTTCGACACTCGTCAACGAGGCGAAGTGCTGAGCCGGGTCACCAATGACATCGACAACCTGCAGACGTCGCTGTCGGTGACCATCACCCAACTGCTGAGCGCGGTCCTGACCGTGGCGACCGTGCTGTTGATGATGCTGAGTATTTCGCCGCTGCTGACCGGTCTCGCCCTGTTGACCGTGCCGCTGTCGATAGTGGTCACCCGGGCGATCGCCCGGCGCTCCCGGCGGCTGTTCGTCGCGCAGTGGACCAACACCGGGCGGCTCAACGCCCACATCGAAGAGAGCTACAGCGGCTTCACTCTGGTTCGCACATTCGGCCAGCGTGCCCGGATCGAGGACGAGTTCCGCCGGCGCAACGACGACTTGTACGAGGCCAGTTTCGGCGCCCAGATGATTTCTGGACTGGTGGGGCCGGCAACGACGTTCATCGGCAATCTCAGCTACGTCGCCGTCGCGGTCGTCGGCGGCGTACAGGTCGCAACCGGACAGATCACCGTGGGCAATATCCAGGCCTTCATCCAGTACGTGCGCCAGTTCTACGCACCGCTGAATCAGGTGACCTCGATGTACAACACCCTGCAATCGGGACTGGCCAGCGCCGAGCGGGTCTTCGAACTGCTCGACGAGCAGGAGGAATCGCCGGACCGCTCTGCGTCTCTGCCCGCGCTCAACAGCGAAAGCCCAACGGGACGCGTGGAATTCGATCACGTCAGCTTCGGCTATCAGCCCGGCATACCGGTCATCGACGACCTGTCGTTCGCCGCCGAACCGGGCAACACTGTCGCAATCGTCGGACCCACCGGGGTGGGCAAGACGACGCTGGTGAATCTGCTGATGCGGTTCTACGACGTCGACTCCGGCCAGATCCTGATCGACGGCGTCGACATCGCCACGGTCAGCCGGCATTCGCTGCGATCGCGCATCGGGATGGTGCTACAGGACGCCTGGCTGTTCAGCGGGACGATCGCGCAGAACATCGCCTACGGACGGCCCGACGCCGGCGACGACGAGGTGATCGAGGCGGCCAAGGCGGCCTATGTGGACCGGTTCGTGCATTCGCTGCCCAAGGGCTACGACACCCAGGTCAACGACAGCGGGAGCAATATCAGCGCCGGTGAGCGGCAGCTGATCACCATTGCGCGCGCCTTCCTCGCCCGTCCCCAGTTGCTGGTGCTGGATGAGGCGACCAGCTCAGTGGATACCCGCACCGAGTTGCTGATCGCCAAGGCCACTCACGAGCTTCGCCGCGACCGGACGAGTTTCATTATCGCCCATCGTCTTTCGACGATCCGCGATGCGGATGTGATCCTGGTGATGGAGTCGGGGAAGATCGTGGAGCAGGGCAACCACGGCGAGCTGCTGGCCCGCCGTGGTGCCTACTATCGGATGACCCAGGCCTGAAATCAGCAACGGCTCCCGACTTCGACCAGTTAGAGCTCGGGGCCCTCGGCGCGTACGTCGTCGACCGCGGACATCGCGTCTCGCAGCTTGGCCAGCCACTCGTCGGTGTGCTCGCCCACCAGCTTGACCGACCAGGCCAGCGCGTCGGAACGCGACCGCGCCACCCCCGCGTCGACCAGGGTGTCGAGCACCTGACGCTCCGGCTGCTTCAGCCGGGTCATCACCGGAACCGCGATGTGGGTGAACAAGACCGGCTCGCCGGCTATCTGCACACCCCAGGAAACCTTGCGGCCGTACCGGTTCTGCGCCTCGTCGGCAATGGTCATCCGCTCCGAACGGGTTTCCTCACGAAATCGTGAGGCCCGGCCCGAGGCGTGGGCTTCGCTTTCGTCGTCCGCCGCACCCGGCAGCGCTCCGGTGACGGTGATCTCTTCGCGGTCGACGACGACGCTGGGGTCGCCGTCGAACCAGGCGTCCGGCAGGCGTCCGGCGAACCAGTCCGCGGCGTCGCCCGCTTCGGGTTGGCCGGCCTGCTGCCAGCCGCCGGGGCGGCCGTGGCGCCGCCCATGTCCGTGTTGTTGTTTCATGCTTACATGATTACAGCGTTACAACCGACGTCAAGGCGATTTCACTCCCCGCGAACAGCCGGATCAAGCGGATTGACCTTCGCCGCGTCGGGCGCGGAACAGCTTCACCTCTTCTTTGATGCCTTTCAGACGCCGCGCGCCGGCGAACGACCAGCTGAAACCGGCACCATCGCCGAGTTCGTCGCGCACTGATTCGGCGGCGAGCACCGTTCCCGGCCGGGCCGACGCGGTGACCCGACTGGCGGTGTTCACCGGGCTGCCGAACCAGTCCCCCGCCCGGCTCACCGCCGAACCCGACGCGATACCCGCGCGCAATCGGGGAAAGTCGTCATCGCCATCGATGAGGTCGACGAGCTTGAGCACGGCATCCAGCAACGGCGCCGGTTCGGTGCAGACGAACATCGCCGCGTCACCGATCGTCTTGATGAAGCGCACCGGCGGCGCCGCGACGTCGCGGGCCAGGTCGGCAAGTCGATTGGCCAGCTGGCTGAGTTCCTCTGGCGGTACCTCTTCACCCAGCCGGGTGAAGCCGACCAGATCGGCGAATGCGGCGGTGATGTGCCGAGCACCGGGTAGCGGCGCTCCTGCGGCCCGCTCGCTGGCATTGACGGCCTCGGTCTCCATCATGTGCCGCAGCTGCATGAACAGCATGTCCTCGATCATCGGACCGAGCAGGGGCGCGATGCGGGACACCAGGGCGTGCGACGCCTGTGCGGTGTGCAGTTCGGTGGCGCCGGGCTGCATGATGGTCGACAACGCGGTGTATCGCATCACCTCGGCAGCGTGCGAAAGTCCTTCGGCGAGAACGCGAACGACCTGCACCACCTGGTCGGGGTGGATGCCCAGATCGAGAAACTCCTTCGCGTGCGTGGCGGCCGTGACATCGGCGCGCAGGTGCACTGCGGCGTCGGGATCGTCGACCCGCACCAAGCCGATGGCCCGTTGAATGCGTTGCAGCAATTCCAACTCGAGACCGGTCTCCTCGCTGATTTCCCGCGTCGAGACGTAAACGCCGTCGTCACCTATCAGGCGGCGAGATCCCACCAACATCGGAACCGAGGATGCACGAATCTCCTCGGCGGTGACGCCCTGCTCCAACAGCCACTCGATCAGCTCGGCGCGCTCCGCACGGGCGTCACCTTCCAAACCGTCGAGTAGCTTCTCGACTTCGGGTTCATCCACGTGGTCAAGGTATAACGCGACGGGGCATCATGTGCATTTGATGACCACGCCGCTGCTCGAAGGGTTTCCACCCGTCGTCGACGACACCGCGGGGTTGCTGATCCTTGGATCGTTTCCCAGCGTTCTGTCGTTGGCGAACGGTCAGTATTACGGCAACCCGCGAAATGCGTTCTGG
>CBAAAS010000196.1:0-5962 GCA_964658855.1 uncultured Mycobacterium sp. | reverse complement strand
CTCTCCCCCGCAGGGGTTGTCGATGTTCCAGGGGTCGGTGCGAATCCGGCACACGTCGACCGATAGCGCGGCACCGAAAGCCGATCGCAACACGTCGGCAGCCTGTTCACACCAGGGGAATTCACTGGCCCAATGGGCGACGTCGATCAGAGCCACGTTGGAGGCACGGCGATGCTCGTCGGCCGGGTGGTGGCGTAAATCCGCCGTCAGGTAAGCCTGCACGTCGGCGGCGGCCGCCGTACCGAGCAGTGAGTCGCCCGCGCCGCCGCACACCGCGACCCGCGACACGATCGCCTCCGGGTCGCCCGCGGCACGCACTCCCCACGAGGTTTGTGGGAGCGCCTTTTTGACCCGGGAGACGAACGAGCTCAATGGTTCTGGATGGGGAAGCGAACCGATTCGCCCCAGCCCGACGTCGCCGGGCAGCGGCTCCAACGCCACGACGTCGAACGCCGGCTCTTCGTACGGGTGCGCCTCACGCATCGCCGCAAGCACCTGATGCCGCACTCCGATGGAGGCGACGACCTCGATCCGATCCTCGACCACTCGTTCCACCGCGCCGACGCTGCCGATAGCCGGAGTCGCGCCGTCCTCGGGCAGGAACTGGCCGGTGCCCGTGACGCTCCAGCCACAGTGCGAGTAGTCGCCGATGTGCCCCGCCCCGGCCGCAAAGATCGCCGCCCGCAATGCATCCGCATTCTCCGGTGGCACGAAAATCACCCACTTGTCCAACGCCTGATGCGCAGGCGTGGGCTCCAGGACGGCCTCGACGGTCAATCCGAGCGCGTTCGCCAACGCATCGGACACACCGGGCGATGCCGAGTCCGCGTTGGTGTGCGCGGTGAACAGCGAACGCCCAGAACGAATGAGGCGGTGGATCAAGGCGCCCTTCGGGGTGTCGGCGGCTACCGTGTCGACCCCGCGCAGCAGCAGCGGGTGATGCGCCAGCAGCAGGCCCCCGTCAGGAACCACGTCGATCACCGCCGCGGTGGCGTCGACAGCGATGGTCACCGAACTCAGGGCATCGTCGGGGTCGCCGCAGACCAGACCCACCGAATCCCACGACTGCGCAAGCCTCGGCGGGTACGCCACGTCGAGCGCCTCGATCACCGCGCCCAACCGAACCGTCATAGCGCCACCCCGCTGTCGGCGATCGCATCGACGAGCACCGGCCATTCCGGTCGCACCGCGGCGCGCAGATACTCTCCGGCCAAGCCGACGAATGTATCGCATCGCCGGACCGCAATTCCGTTGCTGTGCAGATGCTTTCTCATCAACGTGGCATCACCGACGGTGAATAGCACAAACGGGGCGACGCCATCGACGGCCTCGACGCCGACCGACCGCAGGCCGGCCGCCATATCTGCTCGCAAGGACGCCAGCTGCCGGGCGCCTGCCTCTGCTTCGCCCACCGCTGAGGGGCCACAGCATGCCGCGACGGCCGTCAACTGCAAGGTGCCCATCGGCCAGTGCGGCCGGGTGGCAGTCAGCCGGGCCAGCAACTCCGGGGCTCCGAGCGCGTAGCCCACCCGAAGCCCGGCCAGCGACCACGTTTTAGTCAGACTGCGCAACACCAGTACATCCGGCAGGGCGACATCGGCCAACGACTCCGGCTCGCCGGGTACGGCGTCGGCGAACGCCTCGTCCACCACGACGATGCGGCCGGGTCGCCGCAACGCAAGAATCTGTTCGCGGGTATGCAGAACCGCGGTCGGGTTGGTCGGGTTGCCGACCACGACAAGGTCGGCTTCGTCGGGCACCCGCGCTCCGTCCAACCCGAACGGCGGATCGAGCACCACGTGCTGCACTGCGACGCCGGCCGACCGCAACGCGATATCGGGCTCGGTGAACGATGGCGCGATCACCGCTGCCAGCGCCGGGCGCAGATTCGCCAGCAACGCGAATCCCTCGGCGGCTCCGGCTAGCAGCGCGACCTGATCGACCAAACGTCCATGCCGGGCGGCGACAGCCTGAAGCGCCGCACGCTCATCGTCGGCGGCGGGGTATCGACCCAGGTCGGGAAGCCGAGCGGCCAGCCGATCCAGCAGCCAGGATGGCGGCCGGACGTGGCGGACGTTGACGGCGAAATCGAGCATGCCGGGTTCGGCGGCCTGATCGCCGTGATAGCGCGCCGCAGCGAGCGGAATCGACTCGCTCGAATCCAGACTCGCCACATCTGAAACAGTAACGACCGCGCGGCGAGGCCCGGTATCGGGACACGGTCACCGGCGGGCGGCAGCATCCGCGACAATGGGAACGTGACAGGCACGGTCTCCGATCCCCATCAGCGCATTCGACCCCAGCTGGTGATCTTCGACCTCGACGGCACCCTCACCGATTCCGCCGACGGCATCGTGTCCAGCTTCTGCCACGCGCTCGCCGAGATCGGTGCCACCGTGCCCGCGGGTGATCTGGCGAGCAAGATCGTCGGACCACCCATGCATCACACCTTCGAGGCCATGGGTCTCGGCAGGCACGCCGATTCGGCGATCGCCGCCTACCGCGCCGACTACACCACCCGGGGCTGGGCCATCAACAGCCTTTTCGACGGGATCGAGCCGTTGCTGGCCGACTTGCGCGCCGCGGGCGTGCGTCTGGCGGTGGCCACCTCAAAGGCGGAACCCACCGCGCAACGCATCCTGGCCCACTTCGGCCTAGACGGGCACTTCGACGTGATCGCGGGCGCCAGTCTCGACGGCACTCGCGCCGCCAAGGCCGACGTGCTCGCGCACGCGTTGGCGCAGCTGCAGCCGCTGCCCCAACGGGTCCTGATGGTCGGCGACCGCCGCCATGACGTCGAAGGCGCTGCCGCGCACGGGATCGACGCCGTGGTGGTCGGCTGGGGTTACGGCGGGGCCGATTTCGCCGACGCCGACGCTCCCAGTGGCACGGTGCACGTCGCGACGATCGACGAGTTGCGGAGGGCGTTGGGTGTCTGACTCCAGAAGCCCGAAACTTCATGTCACGTTCGTGTGCACCGGCAACATCTGCCGCTCGCCGATGGCGGAGAAGATGTTCGCCCAGCAGATCAGCGAGCGGGGGCTGGACGACGCCGTGCGGGTCACCAGCGCGGGAACCGCCGGCTGGCACGTCGGTAAGTCCGCCGACGAGCGGGCCAACCGCGTGCTGCGCGCACACGGTTACCCGACCGATCACAACGCCGCGCAGGTCGATATCGACCACATCAACGCCGACCTGGTGATCGCGCTGGCCCGCAACCACGTGCCGCTGCTCCAGCAGCTGGGCATCGGCTCCGACCGGATCCGGATGCTGCGGTCATTCGACCCCCGTTCCGGCGCTTACGTTCTCGACGTCGACGACCCGTACTACGGCGACAACCACGACTTCGAGTTGACCTTCGCCGCAATCGAGGCTTCGTTGCCCGGGCTGCACAGCTGGGTCGACGATCAGCTCGCCCAGGACGGGTCCGGCTGATGCGCCGCCTGGCCTTCCTGCTGCGGCCGGGCTGGATTGCCCTGGCCGTGGTGGTGATCGCGTTCACCTACCTCTGCTTCAGCGTGCTCGCACCGTGGCAGCTCGGAAAGAACACCAAGACGTCGCATGAAAATGACCAGATCCAGCATTCGCTGACGACCGATCCGGTTCCACTAAAAACGCTCTTGCCGCAACAGGATTCATCAGCCCCCGACGGGCAGTGGCGCAGGGTGACGGCAACCGGGCATTACCTGCCGGACAAGCAGCTGGTGGCCCGGCTCCGAGTCGCCGAAGGTGACCAGGCCATGGAGGTACTGCTGCCGTTCGTCGTCGACGGCGGTCCCACCGTGCTGGTGGACCGCGGCTACGTGCGGCCACTTCCGGGGTCGCGAGTACCGCCGATCACCGCTCCGCCCCGCGGAGCGGTGACCATCACGGCTCGTCTGCGCGACTCCGAGGGGACGGTACTGGACAAGAAATCCTTCGTCAGTGATGGTGTGCGACAGGCCTATTCGATCAGCACCAGTCAGATCGCCGCGTTGATCGGCATACCGTTGACCGGCTCGTACCTGCAACTGGTCGACAATCAACCCGGCGGACTGGGTGTCATCGCGCTACCTCACCTGGACGCGGGTCCATTCCTGTCCTACGGCATCCAGTGGATCACGTTCGGCGTCATCGCTCCGATTCTGTTGGGCTACTTCGTGTATGCCGAGGTTCAGGCTCGTCGCGCCGAAAAGGCGCGAACAACGCAACCTGCGGGCAAGCCGGCACCCGCGACCGTCGAAGACAAGCTCACCGACCGCTACGGCCGGCGACGCTGACACAGGCAACCACCAACGCGGCCGCCTGCACCGCCCGGGAAAGCCGCACGGCACGGCGTATATCGGGCACCGACGGCGACCGGCCGTCGCCGAGGGCCGGTCGGATCTGCAACTCGTAGTGATACTGGGTGGGGCCGCCGAGTCGCACGCCCAGTGCACCGGCGAACGTCGCCTCGACAACCCCGGCGTTGGGGCTGGGGTGTCGCCCCGCGTCGCGACGCCATGCGGCCACGGCACGCAATGGCGAGCCGCCGACCACTGGCGCACACACCACTGTCAGCGCCGCCGTCACCCGCGCGGCGAGATAGTTCGCCGCGTCGTCCAATCGGGCTGCAGCCCAACCGAATCGGTGGTAGCGCGGCGAGCGGTGGCCGATCATCGCGTCCAGCGTGTTGATGGCCCGATAGGCGAGCACGGCGGGCGGACCGCCTGCGGCCGCCCACAGCAGCGGCGCCACTTGCGCGTCAGAGGTGTTCTCGGCCACCGATTCGACCGTCGCCCGGGCCAAACCCGAAGCATCCAGCGTCGCCGGATCACGCCCGCACAATGACGGCAACAGCCCGCGCGCCTCTTCCAGGTCATCGCGGCCCAGCAGCTCGCCCATCGCTGATCCGACGCGCGCCAGCGATGTTCCGCCCAGCGCGACCCAGGTTGCCCCAGCGGTCGCCACGATCGAGCCGCACGCACCGATCCGGCTGGCCTGCCGTCGCAAAGCAGCACCGATCAGGCTCACCACGCCGACCAGAACGGCGACGTGAACCGCGCCCACGGCCCTGCTGTCGCGATAGGTGTACCGCTCCAGCGACACCGCCGCGGCGCCGAATCCCGCCACCGGATGACCTGCCCGCGGGTCGGCCAGCACGAGATCGGCCAGGTATCCCAACAGCACGCCCGCAACCCGGATGCGCCGTGTGGTGCCAAACACTCCCGCAGCGTCTCACACGTGGTCTACTCGGCTGATGGAGCCTCGTGGCGAGGAATGTCCCCGATGAGACGACCCGTCACCCACATCGCTGACCTGCTGAATCCCGCCGCCACGCTGTTGCCGGCCGCGAACGTGATCATGCAGCTGTCGCTGCCCGGAGTGGGCTACGGCGTCCTGGAAAGTCCGGTGGACAGCGGCAATGTCTACAAGCACCTTGCAGGTGCGCGAGTCGATGTGGCCACCGGACCGGGTCGCGTTTGACGACTACTGGAAGCGGGCGTTGGAGGATCTGCGAATCGATCCCCCGGTCCGCGAGCATCTGCGCGGGGTGGCAGCGTTGGTGTTTCTGCCGTGGCCTTTGCGCGCGATCGCCGGGCCGTTCAATCTGTTCGCGACGACGGGCTTTCTGCCTGCGGAGTTCCGGACCTTGATGCGGTTGGGGTGGTCAGAATCCCAGCAGCGGCGATTCGAGTGGTTGCTTTCTGCCCTACGGTTGGCCGACCGACTGATTCCACACCAAGCGTGGATCGTCGGTTACCGGCTCTACCTGTGGGACATGCGCTTGCGCGCCCGCCGAGGCCGGCGGGTTGTGTGAGGCCGCCTAGATGAGGATGGTCATTACGACCATGCCGATAAGGCCGACGATGGCCAACCAGAACCACGGCTGGAGCCAGGTCGGTCCGGTGGCGGCGTCGAAGTCCTTGGGCAGAACGTCGGTGTCGGTGCGCTCGGGAGTCAGCTGCGAAGTCATGTACCAAGTCTGACTAATTAGGCAGAC
>CBAAAS010000195.1:3870-5966 GCA_964658855.1 uncultured Mycobacterium sp. | reverse complement strand
CAAGCAGATTCCGACCAACGACCCGATCTGGCAGCACTCGCAGCACATCTTGTTCCTCGATCTGGGCATGCTCGCCGCGCTGTCGCTGTTCTACGGTGGCTATGTGCGGTGGAGTATCCGGCTCAAGCGTTAATCACCCGTCCAACCGCAACCCGTGGGCCGCGGCATAGCTGAGCGCTTGTTCGATATCGATACGCGCCCGTGTCAACGACGCCGTGGTCCACAGCGACGGATCGACGGTGGCGCCGCGCAGATCGGCGTCGTCCAAGCGGGTTCCGGTGGTGCGCGCGCCGGACAGGTCAGCCCCGCGTAACACGGTCTTGCGCAGGTCGGCTTCCACCAGGTTGGCCTCCCGCAGGCGGCAGCCACTCAAGTCGATGCCGCGCAGGTCGTTTCCGCCGAGCACGGTCAGGGTGAAATCCACCTCGTCGAGGATCAACGGCCGAAACCGGCACCGGGTGAATACCGAGCCCAGCATCGTGCACTGCCGAAACGTGCTGTGCCACAGCGTAGTCAGGTTGAAAGTACAGTTGCGAAACGCTGAGCCCAGATGCTCGGACTCGGTGAGAGTGACGCCGCTGAAGTTGCATTCGGTGAACACCACCCGCTCGGTGCGCAGGCGACTGAGATCGTCGTCGCGGAAATCACGGCCGACGAATTCGCAATCGGTCCAATCCACTACGCGGTGGGCGACAAGCTCGCCAGCGCGTATTCGCTCACCGCGATCAACGCGTTGGTCGCCGACCTGCGATCGCGGGCGTCGACGTTGATCACCGGGACGTGCGCGGGCAGCGTCAGCGCTTTTCGGACCTCGGCGGCGGGATACCTTGGCGAGCCTTCGAACTCGTTGACAGCGATCAGGAAGGGCAGGTTGCGGTGCTCGAAGAAGTCGACCGCGGCGAAGCAGTCCTGTAAACGCCGGCAGTCGACCAGGATGACCGCGCCGATAGCGCCGCGCACCAGGTCGTCCCACATAAACCAGAATCGGCGCTGACCCGGCGTTCCGAACAGATACAGCACCAGGTCCTCGTCGAGGGTGATCCGGCCGAAGTCCATTGCGACCGTGGTGGTCCGCTTGTTCGGGGTGGCGTCGACCATGTCGATGCCGGCGGAGGCGTCGGTAACCATCGCCTCGGTCCGCAGCGGCATGATCTCCGATACCGCACCCACGAAAGTTGTCTTGCCGGCGCCGAATCCACCAGCGACGACGATCTTGGTGGACGCGGTGTCGCGCGGCTTCGGATACGGGGCCCCCGCATCAGAGCGCTCGTAGGCCACGGAGCGTCCTTCCTATCAGTTCGCGGCGTTCATCACGGGTGGAGCGTTCGGTCAACGTCCGATTAACTCGAAGGTAGCCCGAAGTCACCAGATCGCCGACCAACACGCGCGTGACACCGAGCGGCAAATCCAGCCGAGCCGATATTTCGGCCACCGACGGGCTCTTCACGCACAGTTGCACAATTCTGCCGCGCACATCATTGGGCGGCCACCGGTGGAACATCGCCGACTGCAGCGCCTGCAGCGGCGCCTCCAACGGGATGTCGACGCTGGCCTTGGTTCGGCCGGCCGTCAGCGTGTAAGGGCGAACCAGGCTCGCCTCAGGAGGCGGCGGTTCGATTCCCGATCGTTCGTAGTTGTCCATGGCGACTCACGAGGGCGATGGAGCACGTCGGGACGATTGCACGACGTTACCCACCCGCTCGACGAGAACGGCCATCTCGTATCCGATCTGCCCGATGTCGCACGACGTCGAGGCCAGTGTCGCCAGGTGGGATCCGTCGCCGACCTGCATCAGTAACAGGTAGCCGTTCTGCATCTCCACCACCGACTGCAAGACCTGGCCACCGTCGAACAGCTGCGCGGCCCCGTTGGCCAAGCTGGCCAGACCTGACGACACCGCGGCGAGCTGGTCGGCCCGCTCCTTCGGTAGGCGCTCGCTGGCCGCAATCAGTAGCCCGTCGACGGAGACCAGAATCGCGTGCGACACCCCGCCGACTTCGCGGGCGAAATTCGACACCAGCCAGTCCAGCGAATTGTCGGAGCGTGCGGGTTGGCTCGGCTGTATGGGGTGGAAGGCAGAGGTCATTCGTCGGTTC
>CBAAAS010000195.1:0-3860 GCA_964658855.1 uncultured Mycobacterium sp. | reverse complement strand
CCTAGGTCGTTGTCACGGGCATGCGCGCGTCCGGCGCGGACGCCGCCGAAATGACTGCTGATCGAGGTGCGGACGGCCTCGGGGTCGCGTGCCGGCGCCTGATGCGTCGGGCGGCGCCCCGATCCGCCGTTGGAGGCCGTCCCATTGTCGTCACCGCCGGCTCGGTGGTGCGCATTGCCGTTCGGCTCGGCACCGCCCGGCACCAGCCGGGCGCCGGGGCTGCGTACCGGCAGGCCCTGTTCGGTGTGCGTTTCGACGGGCGTGTTCTCCACCTCGTTGGCGGCTGACCAGCCGCGGTCCCACACCGACTGCCAATCCAGATCCGGGCTGTGGGCCAGCTCGCGCGGGTCGACCAGCCATTCCGAGAGCATCCGCTGGTAGATCAGATCGTCCTCGGGCGTCTCGGCCGACGGCGCGGCAGGTTCGGCGGCCCAGACGTCATCGACCTCGGGCAGCTCGGGTTCGGGTTGGGCCACCGGGACCGGCACAGGCGGCTCGGCCTTGGGTCGCTGGCGGCCGTCTCTGGCGAATCGGGCTCGCGAGCCGAAGAATGAGGACGTGTTCGAAACCGGTTGCGCGGCAGGCTGTTCCGGGGCCAGTTCGGCGGCTCCCCGCTGCGGGACGGCCGGTGGCTCGTCGCGATCCGGCTGGGTGTCCGGGGCGCTGGTGATGCCACTTCCTCCGGGCCTGCGCCGGGGCAGCAGGCTGATCGAAGGCTCGGTCGAATACGAGCCGTTGCGCTCGTCAGCGTCTTCCACCGGCGCAAGGTCGGCGACGTAGTCGGGAACGGCGACCGGCGGCTCGGGTGCTGCCACGAACGCTGCCGGGGCCGATGCCGTCTCACGCGGCGCCATCGGGCCGGCGCCGCCGCTCGCCAGCACAGTCGACGGCAGGTAGACCTCCGCGGTGCTGCCCGACCGTGCATCCTCGAGCGACGAGGCGCGCAGCCGCACCCGGATGGCGTGCCGGTCGGCCAACCGGCTGACCACGAAAAGGCCCATGTGGCGGGCGCTGTCAGGGGTGACCTCTCCCCCGGCGCGCAGGCGCATGTTGGCGATACGGCGGTCGCCGTCGGTCATGCCCAGCCCGACATCGACGATCTGCAGCAGGACCGCTCCGTCGTTGCGGAAACCCGCCGACACCTGAACCGGCGACGACGGCGGCGAGTAACGCAGCGCGTTGTCGATCAACTCCGCGAGCAGGTGAACGATGTCACCGGAGACCGCCCCGGCAATCGTGCAATCCGGCACCATCGACGTCTCGACACGGCGGTAGTCCTCGACCTCGGAGGTCGCGGCGTGGATGACCGACGACAGCGGCACGGTCGTGCGCTGGTCTCCCCGCGAGCTCTTCGCGCCCGCCAGCACCAGCAGGTTCGCGCCGTTGCGGCGCATCCGGGCGGCCAGGTGGTCGAGCCGGAACAAGCTGTCGAGCCGTTCGGGATCTTCTTCGTTGCGCTCCAGGCGGTCGATGAGTGAGAGCTGCTGATCGACCAGCGAACGGTTGCGTCGCGACATCGTCTCGAACATGTCGTTGACCAACAGCCGCAGCCGGGCTTCGTCGCCGGCCAACAGCAGTGCCTGCGCGTGCAGCTCGTCGACCGCGTGCGCAACCTGACCGATTTCCTCGGTGGTGTGCACCGGCAGCGGCTCGGGCGGCGACTCGTCACCGGCCCGCACCCGGGTGATCTCCCGCTCGAGGTCTTCGTGCGCCACCTTCAGCGCGCCGTCGCGCAGCACCCGCAGCGGTTGAATCAGCGAGCGCGCGACCAGCAACACGATGACCAGCGCGGCAATGATGGCGGCCAGCACCAGCACGGTGTCGCGGATCGCCGCGTTGCGACGGTCGTGGGCCTGGTCCTCGACGGCCTTGGTCACCTTCGCGGTGATGTCCTTGATGATCTGCGAGGCGATCCCGTCGGTGGTCTGCACCGAACGCAGCAGCTCGGGGTTGTTGACCAGCTTCTGCGCCGGATCCGACATCACGCCCATCCGGGTCACCATCTGCTGCTGCAGCGTCTTGGCCTCCGGCGAGCCGACGCCGAGCACTTCGGACATCCCGAACAGGGTCGACGGCTCGGTACCGGCCAAAGTGATCATCGACGTCCGCAGTTCGGGCTCGGGCAGATCTGCACCGCGGGCGATCAGCGTCTGCTGCATCATCATCTGGCCGCGGGCTCCGACCGCCCGGCTGAGACCCTGCGCCTCGGCGCGGATCTGCTCGTTCTCGACGCGGAACGAGCTGTCGATCGCGTTCTCGGCGGTCAACAAGATCGGCGCGTAGGAAATCACCCGGGGCCTCAAGCCGAGGGCGTTCGATGCGACTTTATCCAGCAACGACTGGCCATCGTCCAGCATGGCGTCGACGCCGGCGCTCACATCGGGCGCGACGTCGGTTCCGCGCAGACGGGCTTCGAGCTCACTTTTGCGGGCCTCGTAGTTCTTCTTGGCTCCGTCGGCATCGCCACCGGTTGAGCGCGCGAGCAACGCCACGTCGAGCGCCGACATGTATTTGGTGATCGCCGGAACCATCTCGGCCCGGTCGGCCGCTAACCGAAGCCGATGTGCATCGCTCAATGCACCCGCAATGCGAAATCCCCCGAAAACCATGGCCAGTACCAAAGGCAGCGCGACAATGGCGACGACTTTCCACCGGACCGGCCAATTGCGCAGCGACCATGACGCGGGCCGTTTCGTCGAGGCGGATTCGGAGCCGTTGATCTCGGCGGCCCGACTTTCGTCCGGCGCAGTCGTCCGCGGGACGCGGGCAAACATCGTCAAGGGACCAGCGCGGTGTTAGCGTCCGCTCCGCCGAATTGCAGTGTTAGCGCGTCGTTCATGGGACTTCCTGCTAATTGCGCTCACCCCGAGCGACGGGCAAGCGAGATGCACCTGGCAATTCAGCGAGTATGCCAGGCTGCGGCTGCAGTGACCACAATTCTTACTGAACAGACAGAGTTCACCGACGCGCTTGCGACCCCGCAGAGTATGGCCGAGCAAATTAGGTAAACACGCTTACAGACCGCCGCACTGGGCCGGACCGCTGAAAATCGTCGCCCAGGGCGGGCAGGCGGGGTCGCGAGGCTTAGGGCCCTGCTCCACCTGCATATGGGGTCCGGGCGGGAAATCCTGGTCGGAGAAGTGATAGTCGTGACAGCCACTGTTGTCCCAATCTCCCAGGACACCGTGGCCGGGCGTGGGCTGGCCCGGACACCAGCAAGCTGAATATTGGCTGCATCCCGGTGGATTTGCGCGTGCGGTACCTGCGGCCAATCCCAGACCGGCCAGCCAAAGGCCGCCGGACACCGTCACCGCCGCAGCGCACCCTGCGATTAGTCGGTTCATAAATCGGGATCTTTCTCGCGCACGGCTGTCAGCGCATCGGGCAAATGCCCCATTTCCGGTTACGGTGTGTTGTGTTCAGGCTGCTGTTTTACTCGCCGCGAATCGCACCAAATACGGGTAATGCAATCCGAACCGCGGCGGCTACCGGAGCAGAACTGCATCTCGTCGAGCCGTTGGGTTTCGACCTCTCTGAGCCGAAGCTGCGTCGGGCCGGCCTGGACTACCACGACCTCGCCTCGGTAACCGTCCATCCGTCGCTGGATGACGCATGGGCTGCGCTCGCGCCGCAGCGGGTGTTCGCGTTCACCGCCCACGCGACGAAACCATTCACCGACGTCAGCTATCAGCCCGGGGATGTGTTGATGTTCGGCCCGGAGCCCACCGGTCTGGACGCGGCGACGCTGGCCGATCCGCACATCACCGGCCGGGTGCGTATCCCGATGCTGGACGGCCGGCGGTCGCTCAATTTGGCCAACGCCGCCGCCGTCGCGGTCTACGAGGCGTGGCGACAGCAGG
>CBAAAS010000194.1:0-6001 GCA_964658855.1 uncultured Mycobacterium sp. | reverse complement strand
GCCGTCGTATCCGTGCAGGCGATGGTAGGGGTCCACCACACCGTTGGTGGCGCTCTCACTGATGACGCAGCCGCCGATGAAATGTCCTGTCATCGGGATGTCCGCGAGGTCTGCCCAGGCGCCGCCGGCGATACCGTCCAGATGCTCCGCCGCGCGTCGAGCCACCTCGTGGCCGACCGGGATCCAGGTCGGGTTCGGTTCGCCCACACCCTGACGGGAAAACATCCGCCGCCCGAACAGCCAGCGGCGCGTGTAGGTGGTGATCGAATTGTCGTGGGTCTGCATGACGAGCAGCGGAATCGTCTGCTCCGACCAGTTTTTCGGGTTGAGCAGGCGACCGAGGTCACGGCGGTTGCGGACGAGTTCCTTGATTCCGGTCCGCCACCGGCGGCGGCCGCCCTTTTCGAGGCCGTCCAGCCCGTCGACGAGAATGGTGCCGAGCAGACCCATCAGGTTCGAGTCGTGGCCGTAACGGCACGGCTCGACGTGGGTGTGCTCATCCGGATGGATTGACGACGTGATCGCGACACCCTCCGAGTAGTCCACATCGTTGCCGCGGGCGCGCACGGCCAGAATCGATTCGGAGTTGGTGCGCGATAGCTCACCGAGCCGCGGCGAGATGTCCGGCAGGCTGCCGCTGTCGCGCAGCCGATGCAGCAGTCGCTGCGTTCCGAGGGCGGCAGCCGAGAACACCACCTGTTGCGCGGTGAACGTACGACGGCGCCGGCGAAGCTTGCCGCCGGTACGACGCGTCACCACGTCATACCCTCCCTCGGGACGAGGTCGTACGTCGACGACCGTGGTCAGCGGGTGAATGGTCGCGCCAACGTTTTCCGCGAGGTAGAGGTAGTTCTTGACCAGGGTGTTCTTGGCGTTGTGCCGGCAGCCCGTCATGCATTCGCCGCAGTGCAGGCAGGCGTTGCGGTCCGGACCGGCCCCACCGAAGTAGGGGTCGCCCACCGGAGCGCCCGGGGCGGCCTGTTCGCCGTCGGCATCGCTGAAACACACCCCGACCCGGGTGGCGCGAAAGGTCTCCGCGACGCCGAGATCGGTGGCTATCTGCAGCATGACCTTGTCCGAAGGCGTTGTCCGCGAGTAGGTTTCAACGCCAAGCATCCGCGAGGCCTGGTCGTACCAGGGTGCCAACTCGTCCTTCCAGTCGGTGATGCCGCTCCAGCGCGGGTCGGCGAAGAAGGGGTCGCCGGGTTCGTAGAGCGTGTTCGCGTAGACCAGCGAACCGCCGCCGACTCCCGCTCCGCTGAGCACGACGGCGTCGGAGAGCAGGTCGATTCGCTGGATGCCGTAGCAGCCGACCGAAGGCTTGAACAGATAGTCCCGGACGTGCCAGCTGTTCTTGGCGAAGTCCTGATCTCGGAAACGCCGGCCCGCCTCGAGAACGCCTACGCGATAGCCTTTTTCGCTCAGCCGCAATGCGGTGACGCTGCCGCCGAACCCGGATCCGATCACCAGCACGTCGTAGTCGAACGAAGCCTGAGTCACGCGCCTACCTCCTCGACCGCGGAGAGGGGAAATACTTCGTCGTAATCGGCGAGGACCGCGATCCGTGTCCTGCGCTGATACTCATGGACCAGCCCCGGCCAGTTGGTGGTTACCCGCCCGGAGGCGGTGCGATACCAGGAGTCGCAATCGGTCCACACGCCTTGCTCGAGCCGGGACTGAACCTCCGCGTCGTAGGCCGCCTCGACGGCAGGCCGAATCTCGAATGCGCGGGCACCGCCAATACGGGCTAGTTCCTCCACAACCTGGCGGATGTAACGGGCCTGCTGCTCGATCATCTGAATGACCGAGCTGCTGCCGAGATTGGTATTCGGGCCGTAGATCAGGAACATGTTCGGAAAGCCGGGTACGGCCATGCCGAGATGGGCGCGGGCACCTTCGGCCCACTCGGAACTGAGGTCGCGTCCGTTCCGGCCGGAGACCGTCATCGGGGCGAGGAACTCCGTGGCCTTGAAGCCGGTTCCGTAAATGATGACATCGACGTCGTGTACCCGGCCGTCGGCGGTACGCACACCCGTCGTCGTCACCTCGTCGACCGCGTCGGTTTCGACGTCGACGTTGTCGCTGGCGAGCGCCGGGTACCAGGCGCTGCTGAACAGCACGCGCTTGCATCCGATCGGGTAGTCGGGGGTGACCTTCGCCCGCAGCGCCGGATCCTTGATGTGGCGCTTGAGGTTTGCCGACGCCAAGACCTGCAGTGCCCGGGCCAGCGGGGCGACTTTGGTCAGCGCGACCCCCAACAGCTCTGTCAGCTCCCAGATCGAGGTGCGCATGGCCGCGGCGAATCCCGGCACCCGACGGAAGGCGGCGTGGTGGGTGTCGGTGTAGGCGCGGTCCACCTTCGGCACGACATACGGGGCCGACCGCTGAAACACCGTTACCTGGGTGGCGGTTTCGCGAATACGCGGCACGAATTGGATCGCCGACGCTCCGGTGCCGAGCACCGCAATGCGCTTGCCGGTCAAGTCGATGTCGTGGCGCCACTCGGCCGAATGGAATGACGGACCCGCGAAGGTGTCGAGTCCGGGGATCTTCGGAAACGCCGGGCGGGACAGCTGACCCGTCGCGGGTACTAAAACGTCGGCCTCGAGGACTTCCCCGGACGAGGTCGCGACCTGCCAGGTCGCGGTGTAGTCGTCGTACTCCGCGGAAACGACTTCCACCCCGGTGCGCACCAACTCGCGCAGGCCGAACAGGTCGGCGGTGTCCTGGATGTAGCCGAGGATGTCGGGTTGCTCGGCGTAGCGGCGCCCCCAGTCGGTCTTCGTGGCGAAGGAGTAGGAGTAAAGATTCGACGGGACGTCGCAGGCGGCACCAGGGTAGGTATTCTCGCGCCAGACGCCGCCGATGTCGTCGGCCTTCTCCAGCACCGTCACGTCGGCCAGACCATCCTTGGACAGCTCGTAAGCGGCGCCCAGGCCGCCGAATCCGGCTCCGATGACGATGACACGGGGACGACGAACAGCGGTGGTCATGCCAAAGACGCTACGAGCAGGTGGGCTGTCGCGGGCAGAGCATTGCGGACGGCAAATCCATGATTCCGGCCAACGCCGGCGCCGTCACACCGTGAGTAGCCGCGCGCGCGGAGCCACCGAGCGCTGATAGCGAGCCGGCGTTGTGCCCGTCCATCGTTTGAACGCGGCGATGAAACTCGTCGCTTCCGCATACCCGAGTCGCAGTGCGACATCTTCGACCGACAAAGCACCAGTCCCCAGCAACTCCTCCGCAAGCACCCGGTGGACTTCCTCGACAAGGTCTCGAAAGGTGGTGTTCTCCTCGGCCAGCCGACGCCGCAGCGTCCGTTCGCTCATCGCCAACTGCCGGGCCACGCCCGCGATCGTGTGCGGCGCGCCGTCGACCGACGCCAGTTGCTCACGGACGCGCAGCGCGACACCGGTCCGCTGTCGACGGCGTTCCAACAGGGCGTGACACTGCTGCCGGCACATCGCCACGCTGATATCGCTGGCCTGCGGTAGCCGTTGGTTCAGCAACTCGGCCGGCCAGGACGCCACGGTGAACGGCGATCCATAACCGGGTGTCACACCGAACGCCTTGTGGGTCGCAGCATCACCTGATGCTGGTTTCGGGCCGGCGAACTCGATCGCGGTGAACGGGACGGGGCTCCCGAGCGCCTCCGCCATCACCTGGGCGATGGCCGACAGGTCGCGTCGGATCAGGAATTCGGCAACCGGACCGGTCAGGTCCGGCAGGTCGAGTCGCAACGCCGCGACCGGTCCGTCGACCGTCACCGTCGGCAGGCAGAACCCGTAGCTCAGTTCGTAGTACCGGGCCGCAAACCGGACGGTGTCGCCCAGGGTCGAACTGGTCAGGCACGCAAAGCCGAATATGCCGAACGATCCGACGTGATATCCAGCGCCGACGCGGATTCCGAGGTCGGCCGCCCCGGCTTCCGGGCCCAGCAGAGCCACCAGATTTGTCGCGATCGCCAACTCTTGGCGTCCGACGATCGTCCGGCCGTGGTCGTGCAGATCCGTCTCGGACAATCCTGATCCCTCGAGCACATCCGCGACGGCAAGTCCGTTCGCACGGCCGAACTCGGTCATCACCGCGGCGCTGGCGGTGTTCCGCGGAAAGTCCCAGTGCGACAACTGCGATCCGGCGAACACCTGCACCAGTCCAGTATGGCCGACGGCATGCGGCGTTCCGCCTCAGCTCATCCGGGGTAGCCGGCCGCGATCACCAGGTTCGATGTGGCTGAGGCGTGGCGCAGTCCGACCACCGCCTGATAATCGTCGGATTCGTACCAGGACCGTGCTTGTCGCTTGTTCGGGAATTCGATAAGGACGGTCCGCGTGAAAGGCCAACTGCCCTCGACGACGTCGACGTCTTCGTCGATGCCCACCACCGTGCCGCCGAATTTGTCGAAAATCTCCTGGTGGCCGGCAGTTTCGTACTGGTGGTACTTTTCCCGATCGTCGATCGCGATCTGTACGACGACGAACGCTTTTTGGTCTGGCACAGGTGTTCTCCTCGGGAGTTGGCGATGCACTCAACGTAAGGCACTCGTTGAGTTGAAGTCAATGAGTTGATTTCGATGAACATCCTTCGTTGAGTTGTGCTCGGCAGCCGAATAGGCGCACGATCTAGCGGTGGTTGCCGGCAACGCCAAGCTGACTCGACAGACGGCGCGTCCCGCGACGCGGCGGCAGGAGCAAGCCGAAGTGACGCGTCGCAAGCTTCTCGACGCGGCCGTCGAGCACTTCTCGGCTCGGCACTTCGACGATGTCGCGACCAGTGACATCACCGAAAGCGCCGGCGTGGCACAAGGCTTGCTGTTCCACTACTTCGGGAACAAGCGCGGGATCTATCTCGAGGCGCTGCGCGACGCAGCCGACAAGCTGAACGCGGCCGCCACTCCGCCACCGAGCGATGGCTCACCCGGCGAGCAGTTCCGGCAGATGTTGCGCGCCCACCTGGCGTACTTCAGCGGTCACGACCGGGTGGCCCTTCGGCTGATCCTCGGCGGCAACGGCGGCGACCACGAAGCGTGGGAGATCTTCGATCAATCGCGTTGGCGCACCGTCGAGTGGACGTGTCAATTGCTTGGTCTTGACTTCGGGCAGCAGGCGGTGCGACTGATGTTGCGCTCATGTGCGGGCGCTCTCGACGAAGCCACCACCTACTGGCTGAAGAACGACCGACCGTTCGATCCCGACGCGATGGTCGAAGTGGTTGTCCAACTTCTGATCACGTCGCTACGTTGCGCTGCGCAACTCGACCCGGGACTGGACGTCAGCGACGCGGTCGCACGCTTGATGTAGGCGGGGGACCACTAGGCTCGTGCGCGTGGACCTGCCGATCCGAGACTGGACGCATTGGGCGACTGGTTACGGCCTGCCCCGCACCATGCTGAAACTACTGGCGCGGCAGGGTGATCCGATGGCCAAGCTGTTGACGATCGACGCCAATCCGGTCGATGACATCTACCCGCTCATTGAGCAAGTTCGCGCGCGCGGACGCATGTCCCGGGTGCAGGGAGCCGGCTGGGTCAGTTCGGACGCGCAGATTCTGCGCCAGTTATTGCGCGACAGCCGGATAAGAACGGCCAAACCCAGCGATCGGTCCCCCTTCCGTTTCGGCCAGTGGATCCTGGCCAAGACCGACCCCGATGTCCTGAACCCGATTGAGCCGCCCTCGATGCTGGTCACCGATCCGCCCCACCACGCGCGGTTACGTCAGCCGGTCACGCGGGCGTTCACGCCGCGAGCGCTGGAGCGACTGCGTACGCGCATTCACGACCTTGCCGACGGGCTACTCGACACTTTGGCCGGCAAAACAGAGTGCGATCTGGTCACCGAGTATTCCTCGCAGATTCCCATGGCGGTGATCGCCGAGATGATGGCGATGCCACCCGACGAGACGCCCTACCTTCTACATGTCGCCGAGACAGCGACGAGTTTGCTTGGCAGCGTGGGTGCTTCGTGGGGCGACTATCGAGCCGGCACGGCTGTCTTGCGGGGTT
>CBAAAS010000193.1:0-6033 GCA_964658855.1 uncultured Mycobacterium sp. | reverse complement strand
GTGCACCCGGCGGTCGCCTACATCCACTAGATAAAAAGGAACACCGTCATGAACAACAACAAACCCTTCGTCCTGCTGGCCGGCGCGATCGCCGCACTGTTCGCCATCTCGTTCGTCGTGCGCTTTGTCGTGCTGAGCGAAATGGGTCTGCCCGGCGGCTGGATGCTGTTCCTCTGCCTGCCCGCTGGAGGTATCGGCCTGCTCGTCGTCTTGATGAGACTGGGAATGCTCAACAGCGTCAGCCAGAATTTCAGCGCATTCACCGCTGCTCCGTCCGCTCCAGTCGCTCCGACGAAGTCGCAGCGACTGCAGGAGATCGAGCACCTGCGCGCCAGCGGAGCCCTGTCCGAAGACGAGTACACCGCCGAGCGCGGCCGGATCATCTCCAGCATCTGAACCAGCGGCGGCTCAACCGATCTCGGGGGTGGTCAGTGCTTTCGGGATTGACGGATGGCGCTGCCGCCCAAGTACGCGACGTATCCGATGATTCCGACGGCGCCGAGGCTGCGGGTCTGCCGACTCGCGAAACTCAGTCCGAGCACCGTTTCGATGCTGCCGTTGGTGTACAGATGCTGACGGGTGTTGCGCGGGAACGCCGACTTGGTGATCGGCTCGAACAACCCCGGACTGGTGAAGTGGGCCAAGCCGGCACCGGCCAGGGCCAGACCCGAGTAGCGGGCAATGCGGTTACTTTTGCGCGACATGCTTCTCCTTAGCTGATCGCGTAATCGCTCAACGGAAAGTTCGATGCTTCCTCGATCGCCGTCGAGGTCGCCATCGGACGCAACAGCGAAGGCTCTCCGCTGGGGTTGAAGTAGTAGGAACGCGACGTGGCGCAGTTACCCAACGTCCACAGCGAGTCACCCAGTAGTTCGGTCATCCGGTCGAGGTAGGCCGCGTTGGCCTCCTCGGTCACCTCGAAGGTGTCCGCGCCCTGACGTCTGAGCTCGGCGAAAAGCCGCTCCATCAACCGCATCTGGTATTCCATGGTGTTGAAGAAGTTCAGTCCCAGGAACGCGAACGGGCTGGCCAGGCTCAGGTAGTTCGGGAAGTAGGGCATGGATACGCCCTGATATGCCTGAAAACGCGTGTCGCGCCACCACTTTCCGAGGTTGCGGCCATCCCGGCCGATCACCTCGATGGCCGGGAAGTTGGCCTCCCACAAGTCGAATCCGGTGGCCAGCACCAGCGTGTCGATGTGGGTCTTCGATCCATCGGCGTTGACGATGCCGTCAGCCTCGACCCGTTCGATCCCGTCGGCCTGCAGATGGACGTGTGGCTTGGTGAAACTGCGGAAGTAGCTGTTGGAGAACGTCGGTCGCTTACAACCGAGGTCGTAGTCCGGAGTGAGCTTGCGGCGCAGTTCCTTGTCGCGGATTGCGATGAACTGGTTCATCTTGCACAGATCCATCGCGGAGATGTTGAGCCGTCGATTCAGTGGAACCCGGTACCGCACCAAGCCGACGGTGATCATCAACTCGTAGATGGTGTCGGTGATCGACCGGATCGCCCGTTGTGTCCACGGGAAGCGGGCGAACACCCGCTTGGCCCGCTCCGAAAACCGCAGGTCGATCTTCGGTGCCACCCAGATCGGGGTGCGCTGGTAGACGGTGAGGTCCGCGGCCTTGTCGGCGAGTTTCGGGATCAGCTGCACCGCCGTGGCGCCGGTTCCGATGATCCCGATCCGCTTGCCCGTCGGATCGAAGTCGTCCTCCCACTCGGTGGTGTGGATGACCTTGCCCTCGAACGTCGTAATCCCCGGAATGTCAGGTGTTTTCGGCTGAGACAGGAAGCCGGTGGCGGTGATCAGGTAGCGGGCCGACAGCACATCGCCGCCGGACAGCGCGACCTGCCAGCGGCGGGTCTCGTCATCCCAGCGCGCACTTTCCACGACGGTGTTGAACCGCATGTGCCGGCGCACGTCGTACTTGTCGGCCACACCCGCGGCGTACTGCTTGATCTCCGGCCCCGGGGTGAACAACCGCGACCAGTTCGGGTTCGGTTCGAAGAAGTACGAGTACGTAGTGGTGGGGACATCGACGGCCAGGCCCGGGTAGTGGTTGACATGCCAGGTCCCGCCGAGGTCGTCCTCCCGGTCGAGGATGGCGAAGTCGTCGATACCCAGGCGCTTGAGCTGAATTGCCGCCCCGATACCGCCGAAACCGGCCCCGACGATGAGTGCCTCGAACTGCTCCGAACTCATGGCACGACAATATACCCGGTACCCCTGGTACTGGTAATACGCCGGGCCTAATCCGGCTTGGGCCCGCGCGCCGCTTTCTCGCTGGATGCGCTGTTCTCGGCGACCAGTGCCGCGTTGTGGTCCTGCAGGTCGAGAATTTGCCTGATGCCGGCGATGTTGACTCCGGCGGCGACCAGTTCGCCGATTCGCCGGAGGCGGGCCAGGTCATCGGCGCTGTAACGGCGGGTGCCGCCGTCACTGCGGATCGGAGTGAGCAGGCCGTGGCTTTCATAAAGCCGCAACGATTGCACCGGGATGCCGGAAAGCTCGGCGGCCACCGAGATGCCGTAGACCCCGTGGCTGGCGGCGGGCTGGCCCGAAGTGTCAGATCGTTGGTTCGTCACAATCATCCTTGGCGACGGCTACAGGAAACCTTTGTACCATACTTGCGACTTGATTTGTCGCGTGATATATAAAACCTCTGTCACTTAACACAGGTTATTGGTGCGTCCGTCGAGAAGATTTCCCGGGTCAGGAGGTTGCCATGCCAACGCGTTCGCAAGTCGACCTACCAGGTGTGTTCACGTCTCTCGCCGACATCGCCCGAGAGGCCTCAACGCCGAGAGAGATGTACGCCGCCATCTGTGTGGCGGCAACGCTGACGGTTCCCGGATGCGACCATGCCAGCCTGATGATCCGTCAAAATGGCGCCTTCACCACGGCGGCCATCAGTGACTCCGTCGCGGGCCAGATCGACAAGCTGGAACTGGCGCTGGGCAGTGGACCCTGTTTGGACGCCATCGAAGACGGCACCGCTCAGATCGAGACGAACTTGACCTCGGAGAGTCGATGGCCGGATCTGATCAGCCGCGTGCTCGCTGACACTCCGGTACGCGGTGCGTTGAGTGTTCAGTTGCCGGTCGACCGGGAAAGGATCGGCGCGCTCAACTTGTTCTCTGATACGCCGCACGCCTTCGACGACCATTCCATCGAGCGTGCGCTTGTACTGGGTGCGTTCGCCACGGTCGCGACCAACGCCGTGGCGCAAGGTGAAGACGCTGCTTCACTGCGACGCGGACTTGCCAGCAGTCGCGAGATCGGGAAGGCCGTCGGGATGCTGATGGTGCTGAACGACGTCTCCGACGATGACGCCTTCGATGTTCTGCGTCGGACATCGCAGGTGACCAACGTCAAGCTCGCCGAGCTCGCGGCCGACGTGGTGCGAACGCGCAACCGTCCTGCGGTCTGAGTGGCTAAGCGCGGCCGAGCAGACGTAGCGCCGCCGCCACGGCCAGCCCGGGCACATCGAGCGTCTTGGAGCCCAGATCGTGTCGTGCGCCGGCGACCTCGACGATCTGGGTCGGCGCGGGAATCAATCCCGCAGCATCGCGCACCTCGGCCGGCGTCCCGAACGGGTCCGACGTGCCGTGGGTGAACACCGTCGGCACCGCGATGTCGGGTAGATGTTCGGTGCGGGCGCGTTCGGGCTTGCCGGGTGGATGCACCGGGTAGGAGAACAGCGTCAGCACGTCGACCTGGGCTTCCTTCTCCGCCAACACCATCGAGGTCATCCGGCCGCCGTAAGAATGCCCGCCCGCGATCACCGGGCCGTCCGCCAGTCCGCGGCACACGTTGATCGCCTCGACAATGCCGGCGCGATCGCTTGTTCCCGAATTCGACGGCGGGCCTTTGGGTCGTCGCCGCCGGTACGGCAGGTCGTAGCGGACCGCGAGCCAGCCGTGCCGGGCCCACTCATCGCAAATTCGTTGCAGCAGCGGCGATTCCCGGCTGCCGCCGGCCCCGTGCGTCAGCACCACCACGCCGGCCGGTGTGCCGTCAGGTTCGTGGGCGATGCCCGCGATCTGGTCTAGGGCGCTCATGGCTGAAGCCTGAACAGCGGCGACACCGGACCGTGGCCGTGTCCGAGCGGGTACGAGGCGCGCAGGCCCTCGGTCACCCAGCCTTTGGCGAACGAGACGGCGTCGATCACGGGGTAGCCGTTCGCCAGCGCGCACGCGGTGGCCGCGGCCAACGTGTCGCCGGCGCCGTGGTCATTACCGGTGTTCACCCGCGGCGATTCGAACTCGTGAAAGTCGTTGCCGTCGAACAACAAATCAATGCTGCTGGCTGAGTCGGGCATATGTCCACCCTTGACCATCGCCCATTTCGGTCCCAGCGCATGCAAGGCGCGAGCCGCATCGGCTTGGGTTGTCGAATCGACGACGTCGATGTCCACCAGAAGTCGCACCTCGTGCAGGTTCGGTGTCACCAAGGTCGCCATCGGAAACAGTTCGGCGCGAAGGGAATCCAACGCGTTGTCGTCCAGTAGCGGATCGCCGTGCATCGATGCGCATACCGGGTCGACCACCAACGGTATGTCCGCGCCGTGTTCGCGCCAACTCTGCGCGATGGCCCCGATGATCTCGGCCGACGCCAGCATCCCGGTCTTGGCGGCCTGCAACCCGATGTCGTCGCACACCGCAGCGATCTGAGCCGAAACCACGTCGGGCGGAACCGGATGGAAACCGTTGACGCCCAACGAATTCTGCACCGTCACCGCTGTCACCGCGCACAGTGTGTGCACACCCAGCAGCGTGCAGGTCCGGATATCGGCCTGCATCCCGGCACCGCCGCCGGAGTCGGAACCGGCGATCGTCAGCACCCGCAATGGCGTCGCTCCGGGCGCCGCCAGCGGAAGAAAGCTCACTGCTGGGCGAGAGGCAGATACACCCGATTGCCGTGCTCGGCGAACTCGGCCGACTTCTCCGCCATGCCCGCGGCGAGCATGGCGTCGATGTCCTCTTCGGTCTCGAGCCCGTGCTTGGCCGCGTAGTCCCGGACATCTTGCGTGATACGCATCGAGCAGAACTTCGGCCCGCACATCGAGCAGAAGTGCGCGGCCTTGGCCGGCGCCGCCGGCAACGTCTCGTCGTGGTACGCCCGCGCGGTGTCCGGGTCCAGCGACAACGCGAACTGGTCGTTCCACCGGAACTCGAAGCGGGCCGTCGACAGCGCGTTGTCGCGATCCTGGGCGTGTGGATGCCCCTTGGCCAGATCGCCTGCGTGCGCGGCGATCTTGTACGCGATCACCCCGTCTTTGACGTCTTTGCGGTCGGGCAGGCCCAGGTGCTCCTTCGGCGTCACGTAGCACAGCATCGCCGTGCCGGCCTGGGCGATGATCGCGGCGCCGATCGCTGAGGTGATGTGGTCGTAGGCCGGTGCGATGTCGGTGGTCAGCGGCCCCAGCGTGTAGAACGGGGCCTCCTCGCACAACTCCTCTTCCAGCCGCACATTCTCGACGATCTTGTGCATCGGGACGTGGCCCGGGCCCTCGATCATGACCTGCACGCCATGGGATTTCGCGATCTTGGTCAATTCACCCAGCGTGCGCAGCTCGGCGAACTGAGCGGCGTCGTTGGCGTCTGCGATCGAGCCGGGCCGCAGCCCGTCGCCGAGGGAGAAGGTGACGTCGTACTGCACCAGGATGTCGCAGAGCTCTTCAAAGTTGGTGTACAGGAACGATTCCTGATGATGGGCCAGGCACCAGGCGGCCATGATGGAGCCGCCGCGGGATACGATGCCGGTCACTCGCTTGGCGGTCAGCGGCACGTATCGCAGCAGCACGCCCGCGTGCACAGTCATGTAGTCGACACCCTGCTCGCACTGCTCGATCACCGTGTCGCGGTACATCTCCCAGTTCAGCTCGGTCGGGTCGCCGTCGACCTTCTCCAGTGCCTGATAGATCGGCACCGTGCCGACCGGCACGGGCGAGTTCCGCAGGATCCACTCGCGGGTGGCGTGGATGTCCTTGCCGGTGGACAGGTCCATGATGGTGTCCGCACCCCAGCGGG
>CBAAAS010000192.1:2301-6048 GCA_964658855.1 uncultured Mycobacterium sp. | reverse complement strand
TCAGTTCGTCGATCGGTATGTCGCGCAGGTGCACGGCGCTCGGCTCGGATTCCAGCCGGACAGATCGATCGGGTTCGCCGCGATGCACATCGCGCACCAACACCCAGTTGGCGCCCTCGCCCGCATCGGGCAGTCGCAGTAGGCGGTCGGCGACAGATAACCGCGGGGTCAGGTCGCGGCTTCGATACCAGTCGACGATCGCCGGTATCGCTTGCTGGCCGGCGAATTTGTCCAGTGGCACAGCAGAATTCGAGTCGTACGTGTCGCGGTATCCGGCGCGTAGCAGCCAGCCGTCCAGCCAGTGCTGTTCGACCCCCGGCCAGGCCAATGCGTCGGCATGCTCGAGTGCGCGAATTTCCGACGCCCGCACCGGAGTATCGCTGAGCGGGCGAAGCGCGACCGCGTCACCGGGCGCGAAATCGACCACCCCGCCAGTCTTCGTCTGCACGCGCACCTGCGGGGTGATCTCGAGCAGATGGCCGATGACATCGGTCAGCGGTGGCACCGACCCCGCGGGTAGGCGGTAACGCACGGATACCCTGGTGCCGAGCTCCGGCCACGAAACCATCAGTGGCCGAACGGATCCGGCCCGTCACCCGGCGTCCAGGACAATCCGGGAACTCCCCAGCCGTGTGATTTGACCGACCGCTTGGCCGAGCGGGCGTGGCGTCCGATCAGGCAATCCAGATAGAGCAGGCCGTCCAGGTGGCCGGTCTCGTGCTGGAGCATGCGTGCGAATAACCCTGTGCCATCGAGGGTTACCGGGTTGCCGTCGGCGTCGAGCCCGGTGACTTTGGCGTAGTCGGCCCGCCCGGTGGGAAACGATTCGCCGGGCACCGACAGGCAACCCTCGTCGTCGTCCTCGGGGTCGGGCATGGTCTCGGGGACTTCGGAGGTTTCCAAAACCGGGTTGATCACAGCGCCCCGCCGTCGTGGTGTCTGCCCGCGCTCGTCGGCGCAGTCGTAGACGAAGACCCGAAGGTTGACGCCGATCTGATTGGCGGCCAGGCCGACCCCGAAAGCGGCGTCCATGGTGTCGTAGAGATTCGTGATCAGATCGGCCAGGTCGGCCGGCAGCGAACCGTCTGCCGCGACCCGCACCGGCGTGGTGGGGTTGTGCAGGACGGGATCACCCACGATGCGGATTGGTACGACAGCCATGAGCGCAAAGTTTAAGCCCGCCGATGATGCGGTCCGCAAAGCGGACTGAGGATGCGGGCAATCAGACCGAGCCCGCATGCAATGGCTCCGGTTGCGGAGTGGGCGTGCGGCGGGCAACCTCACGTAGTCGGCCGACTCGCGGGTCTGGCTTCCAGGTCAACGGGTGTCGACGTGGTTGAATAATCGCCGGAGCAGCGGGCATTCGAGATTTGCCGAAAGGGTCGAGGAAGCGATATGGACAGCGCTATGGCGCGGGCTAATCGATCGGGAGACGACTCTGGACTCTCCGATGGGTTGACTCGCCGCGAACACGACATTTTGGCCTTCGAGCGCCAATGGTGGAAATACGCCGGGGCCAAAGAAGAAGCGATCAAAGATTTGTTCGGAATGTCGGCCACCGCCTATTACCGAGTGCTCAATGCGTTGGTCGACCGACCCGAGGCATTAGCCGCCGATCCGATGCTCGTGAAACGACTGCGTCGGCTGCGTGCCAGCCGCCAGAAGGCACGGGCGGCTCGACGGCTGGGCTTCGAGCTCACCTGAGACTTTGCCTGCTCACTGGGCGTCGGTGTGGGTTTTCCCGCACTCCTGGATACAGTGACGTCAATGAATGACCGCGTTCCCGACTCGACTGGGCTCCCATTGCGGGCCATGGTGATGGTGCTGCTGTTTCTCGGCGTCATCTTTTTGCTGGTCGGATTTCAGGCCATGGGGTCGGGCAGCAACACCGACGACGACTCGTCGGTATCGAGCGTTACCACCAGCTCAGCAGCGCCTAAGACGTCGACCAAAGTCGCGGTGGCCAAGGCCGACGTGCGCGTCTACAACATCTCCAGTCAGTCCGGCATCGCCAGTAAGGCCGCCGACCAGATCAAGCAGGGCGGCTACAACGTCACCGAAATCGGCAACCTGACGTTGCCCAAGGTGTCGGCCACCACGGTGTATTTCGGAAGCGCCGCCGGCGAACAGGAAACCGCCGAGGCGGTGGGCAAGCTGCTCAAAGCGCCGGTTGCGGCGCGGACACCGGATGTCTCCAATCAGCCGCCCGGCGTGATCGTCGTCGTCGCCGGCTGACGCTGACGCGCCCTAGAACGGCGGGGGATCGTCGTCTGGCCCCGGTGGACCCAGATCGAAGTAGCTGAGGCGGTCGGCCCGGCGGGTCCTGCGGGCATCGTGGTTTCGCTGTCGCTCGGCGCTGATCCGGGAAGCGCGGTCTTGTCGACGGGTGCGCCGGCGTCTGGGCATCATCGCGATCCGCTCACCGCAGTAGTCCACCGGCGCAGGTGATTCCGGTGGCCGCAGATCGCCGGTAGGCGAGCACAGGCTGGGAAACAGCAGCGCGCTCCCCGGTGTGGTGACGTAGGTCTTTCCTGACGGCGAGTCGAGAATGACTGTGCCGTCGGACAACTGCCGATCGCGCCAACCCCAGAATGTTTTGACGAGGTGGTGAGTGCGGCAGTAGCACTTCAGGTTCGAGGCGTGGGTGGGCCCGCCGTCGGCGTGGGGAATGGTGTGGTCGATGTCGCAGTCGAATGCCGGGTGGTCGCAACCTGGCCAGCGACACGTCAGATCCCGGCATCGCACGAAATCGGCGAGCGCCTTCGACGGCACATACGCCGACTCGGGTGCGGCGTCGAGTGGATGAACCAGAGGCACCAGCTTGGCGTGAGCGGCCAACTCGGCGATGAGCTCGGGTCCGACCAGCCCGTCGGCGCACACCTCGGACGCCGACGTATAGCCCGTGTCGCCGGTGTCGGCCTTCTCGGCGATCACGTGGATCACCACCGATGTTGTGGCGGAACGCTTTCCGGCGGCACAGTCACCGCGTCCGCATTGACAGCCCAGGCGATCGGCTCCCACCGCAAGAGCGCCCAGTGCGTCGGCACGGCGTTGCTCGCGACTGCGCGGATCGTGTTCACACACCGTGGCGGCCAATGCGGTGAGCCGCTTGTCCACCGCGTGCGCTTGGGGACTCAGCAGGCTGCCGTGGATTTCTGACAAGCCGTCGCCGAGGTCGGCGAACCAGACCTCACGTTCGCTACGACGCTCGGTGCGCCGCCGCACCGCATCACGGTCGGCCTTGGCGACGATCCTGTCGATCTGTCCGGCCAGCCGCCCGCGCGTCATCGACGGCCAGCGCGGCACGGCTACTGCCAGCTGCCCATCGACGGTCGCGAGCACCTCGCTGTCGGTGATCAGGTCGGTGCGATACACGATCGTCGCGAAAGTCCGTTGGTCAATGTCACCGGCTCGAAAGACGTCGGCCAACTTCGGCAGCCGCTCGCGCATCGCGCGGGCATAGCGCAACTGGCTCGCTGCCAGGGCCTGGCTCATGCGCAGAGCGGCGGCCACCTCAGCGCACACCGCCGCCTCGGTGTCGACGGCCCAGTCCTCGGTGTCCGAGCAGCGCGTCAATCGATACGCGAACAATTCACCGATCGCCGTCAACGCCGCGGCCGCCCCGCGATTTTGCTCACGCCAGGATGCACCGATCCGATCCAGCAACGCGGCCGACTCCGGCGTGCATGTGGGGTAACGACGCTCGAACAGCTCATCGAACCGGGCAATCACCTCCGGTGACGACAC
>CBAAAS010000192.1:0-2201 GCA_964658855.1 uncultured Mycobacterium sp. | reverse complement strand
GGTAACGACGCTCGAACAGCTCATCGAACCGGGCAATCACCTCCGGTGACGACACTAAGCCTGAACTTTGTTCGAACATACTTTCGATTATGCATGAACACCCCGACAAGCCCGAGCCGTCAACCGATCGGATGTCACCCGCGACGTGGGTTGTTTGATCTCGCTCCTCAGCGGGTCGTTCCGACCCGCATCGTCGTCGAGATAGGCTCTCCGCATGCTCAAGTCCGTCCGCAGCCGCAAATTGGCCGCCGCCACCGCACTGATCCCACTCGCCGCCTCGGCCGCGCTGATGAGCGCATGCAAGCCGAACCAGCCGCCGGCGACCTCTCCCGGCACTCAGCCGTCGATCTGGACCGGCTCGCCGGCGCCGTCGAGTGCTGAGCCGACGGGTCAGCAGGGCGGAACGGACAGCCTGACCACGCAACTGAACGGGCCGACCGGCACCAAGGTCGCCACGGCTAAATTCGAGTTCAACCAGGGCTACGTGACGATCACCATCGAGACCACCGGAACCGGTCAGCTGAGCCCCGGCTTCCATGGCGTGCACATCCACTCGGTGGGCAAGTGCGAGGCCAACTCCACCGCTTCGACCGGTGGTGCGCCCGGCGACTTCCTCTCCGCGGGCGGGCACTTCATGGCGAACGGCGAGCACGAAAGCGGCGACCTGACCTCGCTGCAGGTGCGCAAGGACGGCGGCGGTCTGCTCCAAACCACCACCGACGGGTTCACCAAAGCTGACCTGCTTGCCGGCGCGGGAACCTCGATCATGATCCACGCAGGCGCTGACAACTTCGGCAACATCCCGGCGGACCGCTACAACCAGGTCAACGGCGCACCCGGAGCAGACCAGACGACGATGTCGACCGGTGACGCCGGCAAGCGCGTGGCTTGCGGCGTCATCGGCTCCGGTTAGTTCCGTCGGACAGGGGTACAGCTATCAGGGTGGACTTCGCCTCATCACCCCGCCCGACACTTGGCGTGGAATGGGAATTTGCGCTCGTCGACGCCGAGACGCGCGACCTGAGCAACGAAGCTACCGCGGTATTCGCTGAAATCGGCGAAAACCCGCACGTGCATAAGGAATTGCTGCGCAACACGGTGGAAATCGTCACCGGCATATGCGATTCCACCGCGCAGGCGATGGATGATCTTCAATCCACGCTGAAATCCGTTCTCCCGATTGTCCGTGAGCGCGACATGGAGTTGTTCGGCGCGGGCACCCATCCATTCGCGAGTTGGTCCGCCCAGAAGCTGACCGAGGGACCCAGGTACGCCGAGTTGATCAAGCGCACCCAGTGGTGGGGTCGGCAGATGCTGATCTGGGGAGTGCACGTGCACGTCGGGGTTTCCTCACCGGACAAGGTGATGCCGATCATGTCGTCATTGCTCAACTGGTATCCGCATCTGCTGGCGCTGTCGTGCTCGTCGCCGTGGTGGGTCGGTGAGGACACCGGATACGCCAGCAACCGGGCGATGATGTTTCAGCAGCTGCCCACCGCCGGCTTGCCGTTCCAGTTCCAAAAGTGGGAGCAGTTCGAGGGTTTCGTGCATGACCAGAAGAAGACCGGGATCATCGAGGATGTCAACGAAGTGCGGTGGGACGTTCGGCCGTCGCCGCACAACGGAACCCTTGAGGTGCGGATCTGCGACGGGGTATCCAACGTTCGCGAACTCGGTGCGCTGGTCGCGCTGACGCACTGCCTGGTGGTGGATCTCGAGCGGCGACTGGATGCCGGCGAGACACTGCCGACGATGCCGCCTTGGCACAACCAGGAAAACAAGTGGCGTGCAGCCCGTTACGGTCTGGACGCGATCATCATTCTCGACACCGACAGCAACGAGCGTCTGGTCACCGAGGAACTCGACGATCTGTTGACCCGGCTGGAACCCGTTGCCGCGTCGCTGGATTGCTCCGATGAGTTGGCCGCGGTAGCCGAGATCCCGCAGCGCGGCGCGTCGTATCAACGGCAGCGGCGGGTCGCCGAGGAGCACGACGGAGATCTGCGTGCCGTCGTCGACGCGCTCGCCGCCGAGTTGGAGATCTGATGGGCTCCGCAGCTGAATTCGGCCGCCTCGCGATGTTTCCGCTGCAATCGGCATTTCTGCCCGGCGAAGATCTGCCGTTGCAGATCTTCGAGCCGCGTTATGCCGAGATGGTACGAGACTGCATGCGGGACAACAACCCCCGGTTCGGCGTGGTG
>CBAAAS010000191.1:0-6050 GCA_964658855.1 uncultured Mycobacterium sp. | reverse complement strand
GTAATGCCATTGGTTCCCCTTCGTCATGGCCGACAGGTAGTCCGCGATCCGGCCGGCCAACGGCGTCGCAGCAAGCCGGATCGCCCGCAGCGGGCCGTTGGGCGGAATGCCGTGACCGATCGCAAACATCCCGTCGCCAAGATCTGAGGAAAAACCGCCGCGGGGACTGCCGTGATCGTCGAGAACGCCGAGATGGCCGACCAGACCGCCCAGGTCGGGGTCGAAGCCGGTTGCCGCGATGATCGCATCGGGTGCGATCGCGGTGCCGTCGGCCAGAATCACCCGGTTGGTCTCGAGCGACGTGACCGCGGCAACCACGTCGATCCGGCCGGCCCGCACGACGCTGACCAACTCGTCGGCGAGCGTCGGAATTCGGCCGCGGGTCTCCACCGTCGCCTTCAGCCCGAGCGGCGGCCGGCCGAAGCCGTAGGGCGAAAGATCGCCCAGCAGAAATCGATTCAGCCGCGCGATCACCGGGTCGACCATGCGTGCGGGTACGCGCGCGAACAGCTCCAGGAAGACGTCCGACGGTATCGGTCCGATGGCGCGGCGAACCAGGTGCGGTGGGGTGCGCACCGCGAGCCAGACCTTGCGGGCACCGCCCTCGGCCAACTGCACCGCGATGTCGGCAGCCGAATTGCCCGAACCCACCACGAGCACATCGCGGCCGCGGAACGGCCAGGCATTGCGGAAGTCCACGGAGTGCACCAGGTCGCCGGTGAATCGGTCGAGACCGGGCCACGGCGGGATGGCGGGCGTGCGATAGCGGCCGGTGGCCAGCACCACCGCGGGCGCTTGAACGTCGCCCAGCGACGTGTCGGCCCGCCAGCATCCGTCGACCCGGTCGATCCGGTTCACTTCGCAGCCCAATGCGAGCGTGATGTTCTGCCGCCGCACATAGCTGTCGAAGTAGGAGACCATGTCGTCTTTGGTCGGCCAACGGCCGGAACGCAGTGGGATCCGTTGCCCGGGCAGATGCGACATGAACCCGTTGGTATTCAGCCGAAAATCGTCATAGCGGTTGCGCCACGACATCGCGGGAGCACCGGCCTTTTCCACGACCAATGCCGAGATCGCATGGCGATGCCCGAGCTCGCGCGCAACGGCCAGGCCCGCAGGCCCGGCTCCCACCACAATGACGTCCTGCACTCCGATGACACGAATGCCGACGCGATCTGGTTCACCGGCAGATGGGTTTGAACCGAACTGCTGTGTACACCGTGTCCCAGGTATGTCGAGGAAGCACCGGGTGGTCGACCACATCGTCGGGCATCTTGCACGGACCGGAGTCGAATACATCTTCGGCGTCGACGGTGCCAACATCGAGGACCTGTACGACGCGGCCTATTTTCAGCCGGACATCACGGCCGTGCTGGCCAAGCATGAGTTCTCCGCCGCGACGATGGCCGACGGCTACAGCCGCAGCGGCGTCGGGCTGGGCGTGGTGGCCGCGACGTCCGGTGGGGGAGCGCTGAATCTTGTTCCGGGTCTTGGTGAATCGTTTGCCAGCCGGATTCCGGTGTTGGCACTGGTCGGTCAGCCGGCGACCACGATGGACGGGCAGGGCAGCTTTCAGGACACCAGCGGACGCAACGGCTCGCTGAACGCCGAGGCATTGTTCTCCCAGATATCGGTGTACTGCAAACGAGTGCGCAACGCCGCGGACATCGTCTCGGTGCTGCCTGACGCGATCGCCGCGGCGCACACCGGTGGCCCGGCAGTGTTGCTGTTGCCCAAAGACATCCAACAGACCGTCATCAACCGCGCATGCTCGCTGGACGTCGGCCGGCAGCGGTCGGTCGGCGATCTGCACCCGATCGTGCGTGCGCTGCGCCGAGTGACCGGAGCGGTCACGATCATCGCCGGCGAGCAGGTTGCCCGCGACGACGCGCGCGCCGAACTGGCGGAGCTTCGGGGGGTGCTCCGCGCCCGCGTGGCATGCGTGCCGGACGCGAAAGACGTCGCGGGCACGCCCGGCTTCGGGTCGTCCTCGGCGCTGGGAGTGACCGGTGTGATGGGCCACCCGGGTGTGGCTCAGGCCGTGCGCGACAGCGGTCTGTGCCTGGTGGTGGGCACCCGGCTATCGGTGACCGCGCGGGCCGGTCTCGACGAGGCGCTCGCCGCGGTGCCGACGATGTCCATCGGGTCGGCGCCGCCCTACCTTGCCTGCACCCACGTCCACACCGACGATCTACGGACGTCGCTGCGGATGTTGACCGAGGCGCTGGCCGGCGCGGGCCGGCCCGCCGGGCTTCGGGTGCCGGACCGGATCACCCACACCGAACTCACCCCACCGCCCTTCGAGGGTCCTGGAGTCCGCTACCGCGACGCGATGAACGAACTGGACGACGTGCTGCCAGCCGGGGTGGACATCGTTGTCGACGCCGGAAACACCGGCGCATCAGCAATCCACTACCTCCCGGTGCGCCGTCGCGGCCGGTTCGCAGTCGCCCTTGGCATGGGCGGCATGGGCTACAGCTTTGGAGCCGGTATCGGAATGGCGTTCGCCCGCAAGAAAGCTCGCGGCACGAGTGGTCGAGTGGTGGTGATCGCCGGGGACGGCGCGTTCTTCATGCACGGCATGGAGGTGCACACCGCAGTGCACTACCGGCTTCCGGTGACGTTCGTGTTGCTCAACAACAACGCACACGCGATGTGTGTGACCCGCGAGCAGCTCTACTACAACGACTTCTACAGCTACAACCGTTTCTCGCCCAGCCATCTCGGTGCCGGCTTGGCCGCGATGTTCCCCAAGCTGACGTCAACCGATGTCAGTGACACCGCTGGACTGGCTGCGGCAGTGCGTGCCTCGCTCGACGTCGACGGCCCATCGGTGGTCAGCGTCGAATGCGCCGCTGACGAGATCCCGCCTTTTGCACCGTTTCTCGGTGGGCTTGTAACCAAACACCCTACTAATCAACATGTTTCAACTACACAGGAGGACCACGCCCATGTCGCTGCAAGCGCTTGACGATATCGCCACCCACACCGGGACCACCGAGCCGATTCACGGCGTGGTCCGCATCGAGACCACGCCGCTCGAGGACACCGCCGCCACCTTTTTCACCCAGCTGCGCTCGGCATATCCGCACCAGGAGGTGTTCGGTCAGTACTGCACGGTCAACGACTATGTCGACTGCCCACCGGACGAGCTGTTCGAATATCTTTCCGACACCCGCAGCCTGGAGGAGTGGACTTACACCCTGCGTGACTTCACCCCGGCCGACGAACCGGGACTGTGGCTGGCCTACGACAGGTTGCTGCCGGACACCACGATCTACACCCGCACCTTCGCCAACTCTCAAGCCCGCACCGTCGACTACCACTGCGCCTGGGACCAGGGCAAGCACCTGTGGATGATCTACGTGATGCGGGTCCTCGACGCGCAAGTGGTGCTGGGTAAGCCGGGTTCTGTTGTGCTGTGGACGAATTGCCGTCATCCGTTCTACGAGAGCAACCCCTATCCCGAGACGGCCCCGGCGGGACGCACCGGCTGGGTGGGCGACTTCTGGGACCTGTTCGGTCCGGGTCACACGCTGGAGTTGAACAACCTCAAGAGCATCGCCGAGTACCGCCACCACAACGGACTGCCGGTCACCCCGGCGTGGATGAAATGACGAGCCGTCCTGACGTCAGCCTCATCGACGTCGCGAGCTATCTGCCCGGTGAGCCGATCGGTGCGGATTACTACGCCGAGTTCGCCGCATCCGACGAATTACGCGACAACCTCATGTTCCGCGCGCCCACCTTCCGTCATCACGTCGGACCGGACGAGACCGCGATCGACATGGTCGAGCGTGCGGCGCAGGGGCTGATCGAGCGGCACGGTCGTGAGGTCATCGAAAATGTCGACATTTTGATCACCCACACCCAGCTGCCGGACGTGCCGTTCTATGGCGCCGGCGGTGGAATAGCGCATCGTCTCGGCATGCATCCGAACTGGGTGCTCGATCTACACAACGGGGGATGTGCGGCATTCGTATTGGCGCTCAACGTGGCCCGTCGGTTGCTCGCATCCGGTGAGGGGCACACCGCGCTGATCGCGATCGCACAGAATACGGCGGGGCAGGTCTTCGACCAACCGGGCGTACGTCGCAAGGCGCAGTCGTCCGTTCCTGGTGACGGTGCCGCGGTGGGCCTGGTGACGTTGTCGGACCAGTCGCCGATTCTCGACATCGAATGCCGCACCTACGGTGAATACGCCGGCGACATGACGATCGCCATGGAACCGCCCCGCAAGTACTGGGAGGCGGGTCCCGGCGAGGGTTCGATCGGTTTCACCGAAACGAAAATCGCCAAGGTGCTGGCCCGCGGTAACCGTCAGGTCCCTGAGGTGGTGTACGCGGTGTGTGACCGAATCGGGCTCAAAGCCAAAGACATTGACCTACTCGTCACCAACCAGCCGAACCGGATCTTCCTGCGCAACTGGCGGGAGGCACTCGAGGTGCCCGAGGAACGCCACCGCGACACCTTTGACGAATGCGGCAACCTGTTCGGCGCCGGGATCCCGATCAACCTGGATCGCGCCATCTCCGGGGGTCAGCTCAAGACCGGCGACGTGATCATGATGGCGGCGTTCGCGCACGCCGGTGACTTCGCCGGCGCCGCCGCGGTGCGCTGGGGCGGTCGGAACTGATGGCCGAGCCGGCGTTCGGCACCTCGATAGCAGCCGAGATCACTACCTCGCTTCCGCAGGGCGTCGACTCATTCGCGCTGTCGCTCAACGAAAGCCCGTTCCCGCCACTGCCTGCGGTGCGGTCGGCACTGGTGCGCTGCCTCGACGCGGCCAACCGCTATCCGGAATTCCTGCCCGGGCAGCTGCGACGGATGATTGCGGACCGGATCGGGCTCCATGACGACCAGGTGGTGCTCGGAACGGGTGCCTCCGGGGTGGCGATGCAGGTCCTGCACGCGGTCACCCGGCCCGGCGACCGGATCGTGCTGAGCACACCGACATTCGACGGCTACCCGATCTTCGCGCAGATGGCCCGGCTGACTCCGGTCACCGTTGCGCTCGATCGATACGGCTATCAAGACCTGGTGGCCATGGCTGAAGCCGCGGCCGACGCGAAGGTGGTGGTGTTGTGTCGCCCGCACAATCCAACCGGGACGTTGGAGCCGCTCTCCTCAGTCGACTGGTTCTTGAATCAGATCTCTCCTGACACCGTGGTGCTTCTTGACGAGGCATACATCGAGTTCGTCGCCGCGCGATACCGGATCGACGGCCCCGAGCTGGTCCGCCGCTTCCCGAATGTTGTTGTGCTGCGCACGTTCTCCAAGGCCTACGGATTGGCGGGGCTGCGGATCGGCTACGGATTCGCCGCACCCGAGCTGGCGGCGAAGCTGTCGACCATGCAGTTGCCGTTCGGCATGAGCAACATCAGCGTGGCTGCCGTCGCTGCCTCGTATGACGCCGAAAAGCAGCTTGCGCAGCGCATTCGCCAGATCGTCAGTGAGCGCAACCATCTGCGGCTGCGTCTGATGGCGATGGGTATTTACAGCATGGACTCGCACGCCAACTTCGTGTACCTGCCGATGGCGCAGCGGCCCTGGCGGGAAGTCTTCGCCCAGTCCGGCCTGCAGGTCCGTTGTTACCCCGACGGGGGCGCGCGGATCACGGTCGGCGAACTACCGTCGACGCTCGCGGTGCTGTCCGCGGTGGAAATGGCGTTGACCCCGGTGTAGCGCGCCTAGATCGCGCGGGATTTGAGTGTGTGGGCGGCGGCTTGGGTGCGGTTGTCGACGCCAAGTTTGGTGATGATGGCGCTGACGTGATGGCCCACGGTTTTGGGGCTGATGTGCAACGTTGCGGCGATCTCGGCGTTGCTGCGCCCGGTGGTCAGCAGCTCAAGTACCTGGCGTTCCCGGCCGGTCAATCCGTGCGGGTCGACGTCGACGTTGGTGCGGCGGCTGCTGCGCGTTGGCCCACGCAGCGCCGCTAGCCGTTGCTGGGCGCGACGTGCGGCGGCGCGGGCACCAAGGCCGCGGAAGGTGGCCAGTGCCGATTGCACCGCGGTGATGTCGCCGCCGAGTTGGGCGACGGCTGCCTC
>CBAAAS010000190.1:0-6070 GCA_964658855.1 uncultured Mycobacterium sp. | reverse complement strand
CCTCTCTGGCCTGGATCTGCGGCAGAACTCCGACGTCCACGAAGAAGTGGTCGCCGAGCTACTCGCCTGGGCCGGAGTGCACCCCGACTATCTCTCGCTGAGCGAAGATGAACGAGTCAACATCCTTGCCGAGGAACTGGGCACCCGACGGCCGCTGATCGGCGACCGTGAGCAGTTGTCGGAACTGGCCCGCAAAGAACTCGCCATCATCTCCGCCGCCGCGCGCGCCGTCGACATCTACGGCCCGCCCGCGGTGCCCAACTACATCATCTCGATGTGTCGCTCTGTCTCGGATCTGCTCGAAGCGGGCATCCTGCTGAAGGAATGCGGACTGATCGACGCATCCGCCGACGAGCCTTACTGTCCGATCGGCATCGTCCCACTCTTCGAGACGATCGACGATCTGCGTCACGGCGCATCGATTCTCGAAGCAGCACTTGACCTTCCGGTGTATCAAAGCATCATCAGGGCACGCGATGACAGCCAAGAGGTGATGCTCGGCTACTCCGACTCCAACAAAGACGGCGGTTACCTGACCGCCAACTGGGCGCTCTACCGCGCCGAACTCGACCTCGTGGAATCGGCGCGCAAAACCGGAATTCGGTTGCGGCTCTTCCACGGCCGCGGCGGAACCGTGGGCCGCGGGGGAGGGCCCAGTTACGAAGCCATCCTCGCTCAGCCGCCGGGCGCGGTGAACGGCTCACTGCGGCTGACCGAGCAGGGTGAGGTGATCGCCGCCAAATACGCCGAGCCGATCATCGCTCAACGCAATCTGGAGACCTTGCTGGCGGCGACCCTGGAGTCGACCCTGCTCGACGTCGAGGGGCTCGGCGACGCTGCCGACCCGGCCTACGAAATTCTCGACGAGCTCGCCGACCGGGCGCAGCGTGCTTACTCCGAATTGGTCCACGAGACAGACGGTTTCGTGGAGTACTTCCTGCAATCCACCCCGGTCAGCGAGATCGGTGCGCTCAACGTCGGCAGCCGCCCGACGTCGCGCAAGCAGACGTCGTCGATCTCCGACCTGCGCGCAATTCCCTGGGTGATGGCCTGGAGCCAGTCGCGGGTGATGCTGCCGGGCTGGTACGGGACCGGCACGGCGATCGAGGAATGGCTCGCCGGCGGCGAGGGACGCCTGGAAACCCTGCGCGAACTCTATGAGCGTTGGCCGTTCTTCCAGACCGTGCTGTCGAACATGGCGCAGGTCCTCGCCAAAACCGACCTCGGCCTGGCGGCGCGTTATGCCGAACTCGTCGAAGACGAATCACTGCGCCGACGGGTGTTCGACAAGATCACTGCTGAGCACCAGCGAAGCATCAACGCGCACAAGCTGATTACCGGCCAGGACAACCTGCTCGCCGACAACCCGGCGTTGGCCCGTTCGGTGTTCAACCGCTTCCCGTATCTGGAGCCGCTGAATCATCTACAGGTCGAGCTGTTGCGGCGCTACCGTTCCGGCGACGATAATGAATTGGTGCAGCGCGGGATCCTGTTGACGATGAATGGTCTGGCTAGCGCACTGCGCAACAGCGGCTAGAGCGGGGGGCGACCGACATGTCCCTGACACCCGATCTTGACGCCCTTCGGCTCGAGCTAGCGGCGGCGTGCTTCGACAGCGTCGCCCATCAGTTCGCGCATTTCGCCAAATTCGGTCATGCCGAGGGCATTACCGACGATGATGCCGCACAGTTTGGCACCGCCGGCGACGTGATCGGCTGGGTCGGCGAGGAATACCGCAGGTGCGCAGTCAAAATACGTGCCACCGAGGAAATGCTCGCCGCGACGTTCCTGCATCAGCCGGCTGTGCCCAGCGATGCCTCGGCCTTTGAAGCGTCGATGAGTCGGCCGCTACCTCCCGAGCTGCCGGATCAGCCGGCCTGCATCGGCTCAGAGCTTCTCGACCAGGCGCGTGAGCGTATTGCCGAGGCGCGCGATGCACTCAGTCACGGCACCACCCAGACACTGGATGCTGCAACGCAAACTGCGGCGCTGCTGCATACCTGGTGTGGCGGTTAGACCAGCACGCTCTGGATAGCCGGCGCGATCATCGCCACCAGCGTCTCGATATCTGCCTGCGCCAGGATGGGAACTCCGACGACGCGCCGGCCCACGACGACGCCGACCAACATCGACGACGCCAGTCCCGCTCGCAGCGCCGCGTCAGGCGTCTTGTCTCGGCCGGCACCCATAGCGTCGAGCAGTCGGGCTTGGATGAACTCACGCAGTTGCGCGCCCGCCTGCTCGTTGGTGATGGCGGCCCGCAGCATCGCCATCATGGGCTCCGAATCTTCCGGAGTTCCCTCCCATACTTCGAGATGGGCGCGCACGACTCGTTCACCTAAATGTTCGTCGGGTCCGTCGAAGACAGTGTTGATGCGCTCCAACGATTTTGACGAGATTGACATCACCGCGGCGAACAAAGCCTCCTTCGACGTGAAGAACTGCATCACCAGCGACGGGTTGACCCCGGCGTCGGCCGCGATCCGCCTGATCGTCGTCGCGGCGAAGCCGTCGGAGGCGAACCGGGCCCGAGCGGCATCAAGGATGGCCTGACGTGTCGTGCTCGCGCCTGGACGCCGTCCGCGGCGCACCTGAGCCGAGGGCTTGGTTTTCGTAGCCACACGAAGAATTTACCGTGTGAACGTTTATATGAACAAGTGTTGATTTAAAGTATTCGGACGGCTACGGTCGAAGAGACGTACAAGTTCACTAAGGATGTGGCCGCAATGACGCAGGACGAGAAAATTTTCACGCAGTCCCAGCCGTTGGAGCCGGGTGACCGGTATGGGGTGCTGAGCGGGTTCGATCCGGGCACGCGCACGCTCGCGGCGGGCTTTCGTCTTGCGCCGGCATTCAAGGCTCTGCCGGTCGACATCGTGCTCGACAAGGACGTCAGCGTCACCATGCGCGACGGTGTGACGACCTATGTCGATATCTTGCGACCGGCAGGCTCAGAGAAGGTGCCGGTCATCGTGGCATGGAGCCCGTATGGCAAGGGCCAGGGAAGCTCGCCGGCCGCGACGGGGGTGTTCGGGCTGGTCGGTTTGGACAACGGCATCGTGTCGGGTCTGCATAAGTTCGAGGGACCTGATCCGGCGTATTGGTGCGCCCGCGGCTACGCGATCTGCAACCCCGATGTCAGGGGCGTCTCAGATTCGCAGGGCGACAGCGTTTTATGGGATCGTCAAGAGGGCCGGGACAGCCACGATCTGATCGAGTGGTTGGCCGAGCAAGATTGGTGTACCGGCAAGGTTGCGATGAGCGGAACGTCCTATCTGGCGGTCGCGCAATGGTTCGCGGCCGCCGAACAACCTCCACATCTCGCAGCGATCAACCCATGGGAGGGCGTCAGCGACGTCTACCGCGATCTCGTCATGCGCGGCGGCATGCCTGACACCGGTTTCGCCCGACAGCTCCAGGAGAACAGCTACTGGGGAAAAAGCCGCAAGGAGGACGTCCTCGCCGAGGCAGAGCGCTACCCGCTGATGAACGATTTGTGGCGCAACAAGATCCCTCGCTTCGACCGGATCGACGTGCCGGCCTACGTGGTCGCCAGCTATTCGAATTCGTTGCACACGGCCGGCACGTTCCGGGCTTGGCGCCGAATGGGCTCGGACCAAAAATGGCTGCGCATTCACAACAGCCAGGAGTGGCCCGACTACTACGACGAGGCGAACCGGGAAGATCTGCGCAGGTTCTTCGATCACTTCCTGAAGGGCGAGGACAACGGCTGGGAGAAGACCCCGCGAGTCCGGTACTCCCTTCTTGACCTTGAGGGCGGAGACCGAGTCAACCTGGCCGCCAACCAGTTTCCCCCGCACGGCGTCGTCTACACGAAGTACTACCTCGACGGCAGCTCACGCGCGCTGCGCACCGAGGCGCCCGCGGACGACGTGACGACGGCGTACGACGCGGAAACCAATCCGGGCCTAGTCTCGTTCATCGCCCGTTTCGATGAGGAGACCACGATGGTCGGCTACCCCAAGGTGCGGCTATGGGTCGAAGCGAAGGGTGCTGACGACATGGACCTGTTCGTCTTCGTCCAGAAGTTGAACGCGCAGGGCACGCCGCTGAAGGAATTCACCGTGCCCAACCACGGCGCGATGGTCCACGACGTCACCGAGCAGGGCGCATCGATCCTTCGGTACAAGGGCTCCGCAGGCCGTTTGCGGGTTTCAATGCGGCACCTGGACGAGAGCCTTTCGACCGACGAAGTGCCGGCCCACAGCTTCGACCGGGTCGAGAAACTCACGCCCGGCGCGGTCGCCGATGTCGAAATCGATCTGCTACCAATCGGTCTGGTGTTCCACCCTGGCGAGCAGCTTCGGCTGATCATCAGCGCGCAGAATCTGACCGGCCAATGGATGCCCGCGCTCCGCGAATTCGTGCCGCAGAACAAAGGCACCCACGTCATCCACACCGGCGGGAGCCGTGCGTCGTATCTGCAGCTGCCGGTTCAGACTGTCGTGTAGCTGAGCAGACACGGCCCATCCGCGCGTGCCACGCCGCCGATCTGGGCCGGCACCGGGCGCGGGTGCGCAGTCCATTGCGGGGTCATCCGGTAGCGGCCGAGCAACCGAGTCATGGTCGCGGTCATGGCTGACAGCGAAAAAGGCTGTGCCGGACAGGAATGCCGTCCGTGTCCGAACGCCGTCACCAACATCGGTGACGGGAACGACTTCTCGTCGGTCAGCCGATGCCGGGTCCAGCGATCCGGATCCCACTGCTCGAGCCCGGGTGCCACGGAGGTGTTGAGCAGCGGCAGCAGCGTCGCAATTGTCCACCCCGATGGCACCTGGTAGCTCACGTCGCCGGTATCAAGGTCGACCGGCGACAGCACGGTTCGCGCCATGATCGACCGTTGCGCCAGCCGGGTCGACTCCAGCGCGCATCGCTGCGCCAAATCCGGATCGGCGACGACCCGGGCCAGGTACTCGGGATGCTCGAGCAGGTCCACCAGGGTCCACCCCAGTGCGGCAGCCAGGTTCGACATCGACGCGATGTGGATCAGCGCAACATCCAGAGCGATGCCACGAATTCGGTTGACTTCCAGGTCGCTTCGCCATTCGTCGACGATCCTGCCGAACAAGCCGTCGTCACCGTCTGGGCTGTGCACCGCGTCGGCGATGATCTCGGCCACCTCGTCGAGCGCGGCATGCTCGGCCCGCTTCCCCGACGCGGCGACCGCTGCCATCGCATCGGGATGTACGAAAGCATCTGAACCGTCCAAGGTGTCGAATGCCCGCACCAGACGCTCGAACGCCTCGCCGTCGGCCGACCCAGGCCCCGCCCAGGAGGCCAGCCCCATCCGGTGGCCGAGCCTGCGGGTCAGAGCGAAGATGTCCACGGACCCCGACGAGCCCAACTCGTTGATTGTCTGGTCGAGCGCCCGATCCAGATTGGTCAGATATCCGGCGACGTCGTCTCGCCGAAACAACGTGCTCGGCAAGATGCGACGCCCCTCGAAGATCTCGTCGGGAAGCTTGCGTCGCAGCATCAGGTAGTCCGCGACACCCTTGCTGGCCTTCTCCTCGGGTAGCCCGTAGAACGATTCGACACCGGTAGGGGAGAACGTGAACAGGTAGTGATCGTCGCCGCTGCGCAGGGCGAAAGTGTCGCCCTGGTGGGCGCGGGCCTCCGCGATCGCGGCGACGGCGTCGGTGACCGAGACGTCCCACGGCAAGCCGGTGCCCTCGGCGTACGGCGGATCGGGAACCGGTCGGGGAGGCGGCACGGTCTAGCGGCTACCACGATTGCGTAAGGCGTTGAATGCGTTACGGATTGCGTGTTCGGTGACCGACAGCGGCGACATCACGGTCTCGCCGACACCGACCATGTAGTCGATGCGCTCGACGACGGCTTCGACCGGAGCGACCAGCGTGACCAACCGGCCCATCAGGTCATCGATCCTGCCCAGGGTGGCCTCGAAGTGGTCCAAGCCGCCGTTGAGTCGGTCGACTGCGGTGTTCAGGTTGGTGAGCGTTTTGTTGAGGTCGGTCAGGCTGTCGCCCAGTCCGTCCAACACGTCGTCCAGCTGCTCGACGGTGACGTCGGCGTTCAATGCCGCATG
>CBAAAS010000189.1:0-6090 GCA_964658855.1 uncultured Mycobacterium sp. | reverse complement strand
CGGCGGCCTGCTGCGCTACGGCATCCCCGAGTTCAAGATGGAAAAGCGCCACCTGGAGCGCCGGCTCGACCAGATGCGGGCCGAGGGAACCGAGTTCCGCGCCGGCGTCGACGTCGGCGTCGACATCACCCCCGAGGAGCTGAAGTCCGACTTCGACGCGGTGGTGCTGGCCGGCGGGGCAACCGCATGGCGTGACCTGCCGATCCCCGGGCGCGAGCTCGAGGGCATCTACCAGGCGATGGAGTACCTGCCCTGGGGCAACCGGGTGCAGGAGGGTGATGACGTGCTCGGCGCCGATGGGCAGCCGCCGATCACCGCCAAGGACAAGAAGGTCGTCATCATCGGCGGCGGTGACACCGGCGCCGACTGCTTGGGCACCGCACACCGGCAGGGCGCGGCCAGCATCCACCAGTTCGAGATCATGCCGCGGCCGCCGGAGACCCGTGCGTCATCCACGCCGTGGCCGACCTACGCGATGATGTTCCGGGTGTCCTCGGCGCATGAAGAAGGTGGCGAGCGGGTCTTCTCGGTCAACACCGAGGAATTCGTCGGCCGCGACGGGCACGTCACTGCGCTGAAGGTGCACGAGGTGACGATGCAGGACGGCAAGTTCGTCAAGACCGAGGGCAGCGACTTCGATCTGGAAGCCGACCTGGTTTTGCTGGCGATGGGTTTTGTCGGTCCGGAGCACGAGGGCCTGCTGACCGGCCTCGGTGTTGACCTCACCGATCGTGGGAACGTGTCACGCGCTACCAACTTCGAGACGTCGGTGCCGGGTGTGTTCGTGGCGGGCGATGCAGGTCGGGGCCAGTCGCTGATTGTCTGGGCGATCGCTGAGGGCCGCGCCGCAGCCGCGGGGGTGGATCGTTTCCTGATGGGCGAAACCGCCCTGCCGGCCCCGATCGTCCCGACGGCCGCGCCGCAACGTTAGTCACATTCGTCACAGCAGAAACATTTGATAAACGCTGCGGCGAGTCTTACACTGTTTGCCAGCCGAAGGCTGTCTAATTGCTCGATACGGGCGACGCGGGGTGTGACGTCCGGTTGAGCTGATCGACCGCAGGAGTAAGCGCTGTGTCTATGAACCCAGTGACCCGCTATCGGGTCGGACGTATGGCCTGGTCATTGTTCCGCCACCCAGTCAAGAGCCGGGAATTCCCGGCCAGGCTCGAGCGCCTGGTAACCGCCGACGACATGGTTCGCTTCGGCGTCTAACTGCCCTTCGGGCAGCCCGGCGACAACAGCGAACGTTTGCTCGCCGTTGCCGGCTCGTGACGTTTACGAGATGCGGTAGACACTCGCATCGTCCCCCGACTGCCGACGAGGTCGGCCCGGGCATTGAGCCGCGGAATTGGCCGCCTCAACATCGCTACGCATATCGCGCGGCGCTGCTACCTGCGTCGACGTCGGCCCGGGAGCAATAAACGTCCAATCGGATTCCAACGGGGCGTTGTTAGCGTGCGCCGTCGACTGGCAACCGACTCAGGTTTGCTAGGCATCACGGCCGAGACCGCACAGGAAGGTGTTCATGACCACCACGCCCCCTCCAGGCAACTACCCCCCGCCGCCTCCGGGCAACTACCCGCCGCCATCCGGGTACCCGACGCCGCAGGGCGCCGGCCAGCCGGGCGCACCGCTGCCCACCGACGCCTACACACCGTGGCTCACGCGGGTGCTCGCGGCGCTCATCGATTACGCGCCCTACGCCGTTCTCCTGGGGATCGGTCTCGGCATCGAGGCTGCGACGCAGGAGACCGTCTGTCTCACAGATACTTCCGGGCTCAACATCGGTGACGTGTGTGCCACCGGAAACTCCACGCTCGGCGTGGCGGCGGTCCTCGTCTCTGCGCTGGCCGGACTCGCGTACGTGGTCTGGAATCTGGGCTTCAAGCAGGGCACCACGGGCTCCAGCATCGGCAAGTCGATTATGAAGTTCAAGGTGGTCAGCGAGCAGACCGGCCAGCCGATCGGATTCGGCCCGTCGATCCTGCGCCAACTTGCCCACATCGTGGACGGGGTCATCTGCTACATCGGCTATCTGTTCCCGCTGTGGGACGCCAAGCGGCAGACGATCGCCGACAAGATTCTGTCCACCATCTGCCTGCCCATCACCTGAGCCGGCGGACATATGCCGAACAAACTGCTCGTCGCAGTGGCAGGGCTGGCGGCGCTGATACTCGTCGGATGTTCCAGCCCGAAAGTCACAGTCCGCCCGCCGGCGTCGGACACGAAGACGTCGACGGCCGCGGCTCAGTCGACCGAGGCTCAGGCGACCGAGGCCTCGCCGGCGCCACCGGCGGACGACGCGGGCGGCACCACACGATTGGACGGCGAAGGGTGCCTCGCGGTCACCCAGGCGAACTTGGATCTGTCGGCAGCGTCGAACACTCAGGATGCCCGCACCGCCGCGGACATCTTGGAAAAGTACGAGCCGTCGGAGTCGGCCAAGGACGCCATCGAACACTTCGTGAAGACCGGGGGCGCCCAGTTCGACGACCCGGACTACAAGAAGTCCAACGACGCCCTCGACAAATGGGTCCATCAGGTGTGCCCGAGGTGAGCTGGGTCATTGGCGGCTGACTGCGTGGAGTTCCAGTTCAGCTTCGATCGTTGGTATCGCTGGATGGCGGCGCCGCTGGGGCTGGGCCCCAAACGCGCCGTCATCCAGATGAGCGCCACCCACCTGCGTGTCAAGCTGGGCTGGGCCTTCGAGGCGGACATACCGTTGACCTCGGTCGCCGAGATACGCCGTGGCCAGCGTGTCATCGATGGCTGGGGAGCGCGTGGGAGCCGAGGCATCTGGGTGGTGAACGGCTCGCAGAACGACATCGTGGAGGTCGTGATCGATCCGCCGGTCCAGGCCCGCGCGGCCCGGCGCCGAGTCGAGGTTCAGCTGCTACGAATCAGCGTGTCCGGGCCCGATTCGCTCATCGAAGCACTGCGTGCGCGCAAGGGACTCAGGTGATCAGCCCTGAATCCCGGATCGCCTCGGCCAGCGGTTCCAGGACGGCCGGGTCGTGCGGCGGCGGGATGTACACGATGCCCAGATCGAGGCCCTCGGCGGCCAGTCCGGCGGCATCCTCGATGACCTTCGCGTAGTCCAGGTCAGCCTCCAGGCGCAGGTGCGCCGACGTCATGATCTCCTTCGGGTCGCGCCCGATGTCGGCGCAGTGCGATGCCAGCACCTCGCGTTTGTGCTTGAAGACGTCCGGTGGTCCGCCGACGAAGTTCCAATGCTGGGCGTACTTGGCGGTGATCCGCAGAGTGCGCTTTTCGCCACTGCCGCCGATGCAGATCGGCGGATGCGGACGTTGCGGGCCTTTCGGCTCGTTGCGGGCGTCCTGGAACTGATAGAACTTCCCGTCGAAGTCGGTGGTCTCCTTGCTGAGCAGGCTGGTCAACACTTCGCAGGCCTCTTCGAACCGGTCGAAGCGCTCCTTGATGCTGCCCAACTCGATGCCGTACGCGCCGGACTCTTCCTCGTTCCATCCGGCGCCGATGCCCAGTTCCAGTCGGCCGTTGGAGATGACGTCAAGGGCCGCAGCCATATTGGCCAGCACTGCGGGATGGCGGTAGTGAATGCCGGTCACCAGGGTGCCCAGCCGCAGCCGGGTCGTCGCCTGGGCCAGCGCGGTCAGCGTCGTCCAACCCTCTAGACACGGCCCGGTACTGTCGCTGAAGATCGGATAGAAGTGGTCGAAGGTCCAGCCGGACTCGAAGATGTCGATATCGTCGGCGGCTTGCCAGACCGCCAGCATCTGCGCCCAGGTGGTGTTTTGGGGTGAGGTTTTGAATGCAAATCGCATGAGCCCGACGGTAGTCCAGGTTCTGCAAGCATGGCGCGACGCCCGCGAGTACGCCGACCCAACGGTGGGTAAGGCGCTGTCCGTCGACGTCAAGATCACCCTGCTGTCCGCCGGTCTGATCTTTCTGCTCGCCTTGGTGCTCGGCGTCTGGAAGTACCGACAAGTGCTGATCTCGCCGGAACATCGCGCGCATCCCTATGTCGACATCGCCCACCGCGCGGCGCTGCTGTACTCCTTCGCCGCCCTGCTGGTCGCGGTGTTCGTACAGCTGAGCGCCTGGCCGGTGTGGGTGAACCTGACCGCGGCGATGGTGTTGGTGTTCTTCTTCGTGTTCGCGATCCTCAGCTATATCGCCCACGGTCTGAAGCAAGACACCGACAACCAGTTCGCCAACCCCGACCGGGCACTGCGGGTGGGAATGATCGCGCTCGTCATCGGCGAGGTCGGTGGCTTCGGGGTGTTGCTGGCCGGATTCATCGCCGGGCAGTTCTAACCGGCGGGGCACACTGGAGTGATGGACCCGGTAGCCGCTCTGCGACAGATCGCCTACTTCAAGGACCGCGCGCGGGAGGATTCCCGGCGGGTGATGGCGTACCGCAACGCTGCCGACATCGTCGAGCGTCTCGACGACGCCGAGCGCGAACGGCACGGCCAGGCCAACAGCTGGCAGTCGCTGCCGGGCATCGGGCCGAAAACCGCCAAGGTGATCGCCCAGGCCTGGTCCGGTCGCGAACCGGATGCACTGGCCGAATTGCGTTCGACAGCAACCGATCTCGGTGGCGGCGAGATCCGCGCGGCGTTGCGCGGCGATCTGCATCTGCATTCGAACTGGTCGGACGGCTCGGCGCCGATCGAGGAGATGATGGCGACGGCAGCTGCGCTGGGTCACGAGTACTGTGCGCTGACCGACCATTCGCCGCGCCTGACGATCGCAAACGGACTCTCCCCGGAGCGCCTGCGCAAGCAGCTCGACGTCATCGACGAGCTACGAGATCGGTTCTCGCCCATGCGTATTCTGACCGGCATCGAGGTCGACATCCTCGACGACGGCAGTCTCGACCAGGAACCGGAGTTGTTGGAACGCCTCGACATCGTGGTGGCCAGCGTGCACTCCAAGCTGTCGATGGATTCCGCCGCGATGACCCGCCGGATGGTTCGCGCCGTCAGCAACCCGCACGCCGATGTGCTCGGGCACTGCACCGGACGGCTGGTCGCCGGCAACCGCGGCATCCGCAAGGAGTCGACGTTCGACGCCGAAGCGGTGTTCACCGCGTGCCTCGAGAACGGCACCGCCGTCGAGATCAATTCGCGGCCCGAGCGCCGCGATCCGCCGACCCGGCTGCTGAGCCTGGCGCTCGAGATCGGCTGCGACTTCAGCATCGACACCGACGCGCACGCGCCGGGCCAATTGGACTTTCTCGGCTATGGCGCGCAGCGCGCATTGGACGCCGGTGTCCCCGTCGAGCGCATCGTCAACACCTGGCCAGTGGACCAGCTACTGGCCCGAACCCACCAAAAATAGCGCCGCATAACCCGGATTCACCGACTTAAGGTTGGGCAATGATCCGACGGTCGGTCGCGGCGACAACAGCGATGCTCATGGCGCCGGTGGGTCCGACGGCGATGGCCGACCCAGGCCCGCTGCCCGATCTGAGTGGGTTCACCCCGGTCGACCCCGATAGCTACTCGACGTATTACGACTACCCGACGACGGGTGGCGCGCAGTTCGTCACCCCGGGCGGATACCGGTGCCGGATCACCTATACGGGGCGGGCCAACCCTGCTTTCAAGGCCGCGATGTGCTGGGGCTCGTTACCGGGGACGCCGTCCAACTACGTGGGCATGTCGGCAGCGTTGGACGCCGGCCCGGCCCAGTTCTCCAACGGCGATTTGGCCGGGCTGGAAAAGTACCGGAAACCGCCGGGGGACTCGGCGCCGGTGACGATCAGCCCGGATGCCTACAAGCCGCTGCCCGTGGGCAGCAAGCTGACCTACCGCGATTCGGCGACCTGCGCGGTGGCCGACGCGCTGACCACCTGCATCCTCGGCGAGCACGGCTTCGTGTTGAAACCGGGTGGCAGCCAAGCATTTTGAGGCGGTTTCAGTCAGGCAGGTGAGGCATCTCCAGGCCGGCATCGCGGCCGACCAGCACGCCGCGGGTCAGTGCCGATCTGCCGTAGCGGCGACGCACGTTGTCGATCGCCGCGTCGACGGTGGCGGGTTCGGCTCCCGTCGTGAAGGGCAGCGCCAGCTGCTCGGCGCCGTCGCGGTCGATCCCGGAGAC
>CBAAAS010000188.1:0-6107 GCA_964658855.1 uncultured Mycobacterium sp. | reverse complement strand
CGGGTTATGGACACCGATGTCTGGATTCTTGGCGGCTATCAAAGCGACTTCGCCCGAAACCTCACCAAGGAAGGGTGCGACTTCGCGGATCTGACCCGCGAGATCGTCGACGCCACCCTCAACGCGGCCAAAGTCGAGGCCGCGGACATCGGCGTGGTGCACGTCGCCAATGCCTTCGGTGAGATGTTCGCCGAGCAGGGCCACCTCGGCGCCATGCCCGCGACCGTGTGCGACGGTCTATGGGACACCCCGGCATCGCGACATGAGGCCGCGTGCGCGTCGGGCAGCATCGCCGCGCTCGCTGCGATGGCCGATCTGCGCGCCGGCAACTACGACACCGCGTTGGTCCTCGGCGTCGAACTGGAGAAGACGGTGCCCGGCGACACCGCGGCCCGCCACCTGGGCGCAGCGGCCTGGACCGGACACGAGGGCGCTGACGCGAAGTTCCTCTGGCCGTCCATGTTCGCCACGGTCGCCGACGAGTACGACCGCCGCTACGGCATCGACGAAACCCACCTGCGGGCCATCGCACAGGTCAACTTCGCCAACGCCCGCCGAAACCCCAACGCCCAGACCAGGGAATGGACCGTGCCCGACCCGATCAGTGACGACGGCGCGACCAACCCGATCGTCGAGGGCCGGCTGCGGCGATTCGACTGCAGCCAGATGACTGATGGCGGCGCGGGCGTCGTGCTGGTCACGGATAAATACCTGCGCGACCATCCCACTGCGCGGCCGATCGCCCGCATCGCGGGCTGGGGTCATCGCACCGTCGGGCTGGGCCTGCAACAGAAACTGCGACGACCCGCCACTGGAGACTTGGCCCCGTACGTCATGCCGCATGTCCGCGCGGCGGTGCTCGACGCACTGCGCCGTGCACAGGCCGGCCTCGACGATCTGCACGGCATCGAGGTGCACGACTGCTTCACTCCCAGTGAGTATTTGGCGATCGACCACATCGGCCTCACCGGGCCGGGCGAGTCGTGGAAAGCCATCGAGAACGGCGAGATCGAGATCGGTGGACGGCTGCCGATCAACCCCAGCGGAGGACTGATCGGCGGTGGCCACCCGGTCGGCGCGTCGGGCGTGCGAATGCTCGTCGACGCAGCCAAACAGGTCAGCGGCGCCGCCGGGGATTATCAAGTCGAGAATGCGAAAACCTTTGGCACGCTGAACTTCGGCGGCAGCACCGCCACCACGGTCAGCTTTGTTGTCAACGCGACTGAAGGATCCTGAGATGGACGTCGAAGTCGTCGGCAAGTACCTGTCGACCCTGCCCGAAGACGACGACCATCCCTACCGAACCGGGCCGTGGCGACCGCAGACCAGCGAGTGGGACGCCGACGACCTGGTCGTCGTCGAGGGTGAGATCCCCCGCGACCTGGACGGTGTCTACCTGCGCAACACCGAGAACCCGCTGCACCCGGCACTGAAGACCTATCACCCGTTCGACGGCGATGGCATGCTGCACATCGTCGGATTCCGTGACGGAAAAGCGTTCTACCGCAACCGCTTTGTCCGTACCGATGGTTTCCTGGCCGAGAATGAGGCGGGCGAGCCGCTGTGGCCCGGCCTGGCCGAGCCGGTGCAGTTGGCCAAGCGTGACGGGGGTTGTGGCGCCCGCACCCGGATGAAAGACGCATCGAGCACCGACGTCATCGTGCACCGGGGCATCGCGCTGACCAGCTTCTACCAATGCGGCGACCTGTATCGCGTCGATCCGTTCTCCGCCAACACCTTGGGCAAGGAGTCTTGGAACGGGCACTTCCCGGTCGACTGGGGTGTGTCGGCGCACCCGAAGGTCGACCCGAAATCGGGCGAGCTGCTGTTCTTCAACTACAGCAAGCAGGCCCCGTACATGCATTACGGCGTCGTCGACGAGAGCAACGAGCTGGCGCACTACATCGACATCCCGCTGCCCGGTCCAAGGCTGCCGCACGACATGGCTTTCACCGAAAACTATGTGATCCTCAACGATTTTCCGCTGTTCTGGGATCCGAGCCTGCTCGAACACGATGTCCACGTACCGCGCTTCTACCCCGACATGCCGTCACGCTTCGCGGTGGTGCCGCGCCGCGGCAAGACGGGCGATATCCGCTGGTTCGAGGCCGACCCGACGTTCGTGCTGCACTTCACCAACGCCTATGAGGACGGCGACGAGATCGTGCTCGACGGGTTTTACGAGGGTGCGCCCCAGCCGGCCGATACCGGCGGCAGCAAGTACGACAAGCTGTTTCGCTTCCTGGCGCTGGATCGCATGCAGGCCCGGCTGCACCGGTGGCGGTTCAACCTGGTCACCGGCGAAACAAAAGAAGAGCAATTGTCGGAATCCATTACCGAATTCGGCACGATCAACCCGGACTATGCCGCAGCCAACTACCGCTACGCCTACGCCGCCACCGGCAAGCCGGGCTGGTTCCTGTTCGACGGTCTGGTCAAGCACGACCTGCGTACCGGAGGCGAGCAGCACTATCAGTTCGCCGACGGGGTCTATGGCAGTGAAGCCGCGATGGCCCCGCGGCCGAACCCCACCGGCGAAGACGACGGCTACCTGATCACGCTGACCACCGACATGGAGGCCGACGCCTCCTACTGCGTGATCTTCGACGCCGCGCGATTCAGCGATGGACCGGTGTGCAAACTGGCACTGCCCGAACGGGTTTCCAGTGGCACCCACGCGACCTGGGCGGCGGGTGCGCAGTTGCGACGCTGGCATGATGTCGACTCCCCCGCGGGCGCAATCGGCCTGTGAAGGCTGAGCCGACCCCGCTGAGCCCAGGCGGCACCAACGCGGTCGGCCGCATCCTGGGTCTGCTCGGGGACGAGTGGACTCTGCTGATCATCCAGCAGGGGTTGCTGGGAGTGACCCGATACGGCGATTTCATGCAGCGCCTGCCGATCTCGAATACGGTGCTGTCCAACCGGTTACGGACGTTGACCGACAATGACCTCCTGGTCCGCGCGACGTACCAGACCCGTCCGGTACGGGCCGAATACCTGATCACCCAACGCGGGCGGGCGTTCTGGCCGGTGCTGCTGTCGATCTGGGAGTGGGAGCGGCGGTGGGTGCCCGACCATGTCGATCGGCTTCCGGATATGCGGCACACCCAGTGCGGCAGCGACTTCGCCCCGACGCTGACCTGCCGGGCGTGTGGCGAAGCGGTGACCGAGAAGGAGGTGGCGGCGCGCTGGGGTCCGAGCGGATCGTGGCCACGCTCGGTACCGCAGGGGTCGACCCGTCGCAGGTCGACCGCCGACGGCAAGCGTGGTCAAGCCGGATTGTTCCCCGAGACGATGAGCGTGTTCGGAAATCGCTGGGCCGCAGCGCTATTGGTGTGCGCGTTCCTGGGCACCAGCCGCTTCTCCGATTTTCAGACCCAGCTGGGCGCGCCCCCTTCGCTGTTGTCCGGCCGGCTGCAGACGTTCTGCGCCAACGGTGTGCTGTGCACGTCGCGGGAGACCAACTACCAGCTCACCGAGAAGGGGCGGGCCTTCTTTCCGGTCATCATCGCCGCGCTGCAGTGCGGGCAGCACTGGTTCCACGCACCGGAAGGCCCCGCGGTCGCGCTCACCCATCTCGGCTGCGGCAAGCCGTTCGTCGGGCAGCTGACCTGCGACCAGTGCGCCCGCCCGCTGAAGGGCGCACAGGTCAGCGTCGACTAGCGGCGCAGCGAAACTGCCAGCGCCCACACCGAAGACAGCAGCGCGGCTGCTGCGGCCACGCCGCCGAGGTACAGACCGTAGGCCGCCGACACCGGCGGCTTGACGTTGACCGAGTAGTACCGCACCATCAGCACGATCACGCCCAGCGAGATCACCAGCGCGGCAATCGATGCCGGCCTCGCCGACAAGCCTCTGCCGACCACTGCGCCGGTCACCAGCAGTGCCGAGGACAACAACACGATCAGCTGAACCGTCCCGAACCGCTGCTGGACGTGCAGACCGTCGATACTGCCGCTGATCGCGGTGGCCCACCCGCCGCCGGCCCTGCCCGTGGTCAGCCACGGTAACCAGACACTCATCGACACCATCGCGGCGAACAGCGCGACCATCCAACCGGGGCGCAGTCGAGACATACAGCGACAGTAGCCGCTAGCCCTGCGGCAACGACCGATCAAACGCCGTGCCCGTCGACTAAGCGAAACTCATCGTGCCGGAGCGAATACCGTCACAAATTTCCTGAGCGACTCGTTGATGTCGCTCTTCAAGGCGGCGGCGACCAGCATGCCGATCGGCCCGAACAACGCCGGACCACCGAGGTGCACGTCGAAGCTGACCACCGATGCCGTGTTGTCGGCGCCCTTCGCCCTTACCTTGGCCAGCAACTTGACTTTGACCCCGCCCACGCCGACACCGTTGAGCGTCATCGTCTCCGGCGGCTTGTAGTGCACGATCGTCCATTTGATGCGGTTGGCCATGCCCTTGACTTCAAGGATCGACTCTAAGACCGTGCCCTTTTCCAACTGGTCGGGCAGCTTGCTGCGCCACACCCGGTGGATGGTCAGCCATTCCTTGTAGCGGGACAGGTTGGAGGCGTCCTCCCACGCTTTGTCGGGCGGTAGTGGGACGTCGATGGATCCGGAAAGCTTTGCCATAGCGCGCTTCTACTACTCGCCCTTGTCGTTCAACGCGTTCTTCGCGGCATCCTGCGCCTTGTCGACGACGTCCTTGTACTTGCCGTCGGTCTTGGAGTCGACGAACTCGCCGGCCTTGTCGATGGCGGAGTTGACGGTGTCAGCGTTCTGGGCCAGCAGATCTTTGGCCTTGTCCAGAAATCCCATGCTCAGTCCTTTTGCGTCGAAGTTGTCGAGTCGTCCGATTTTTCGCCGAGGCGCCACCACTGCTCGAGTTCCGTTGTGGCCGTCGGGTCGACGCGCCCGCCCGGTTTGGGCACCGCTACCTTCACGCCCGCAGCCTCGGCGGCGATCAACAGACGCTCGACCGGCTCGGCCCACGGGTGTGGCGCCAACCGGAACGTGCACCAGTGGATCGGCACCAGCAGTCCGCCGTGCACGTCCAAGTGCGCCTGCACGGCCTCTTCGGGATTCATGTGAACGTCTCGGGCCACCCTGTTGTAGGCCCCGACGGGTAGCAGCGTCACGTCGAAAGGTCCGTGCTCGGTGCCGATCTCGGCAAAGCTCTTGGTGTAGCCGGAGTCGCCGCCGAAGTATGCGCGGTGCGCGGGACCGATGATCGCCCACGACGCCCACAGGGTGTTGAAGCGGTTCAGGAAGCGGCCAGAGAAGTGCCGAGCCGGGGTGCAGATCAGCGTGAGCTCGTCGATCTGGGTGCTTTCGTTCCAGTCGAGTTCGACGATCCGTTCGTCGGGAATGCCCCACTCCCGCAGGTGCGATCCGACGCCGAGCGGAACCACGAACGGCGCCCACTGGCTTCGGGCCAGCGCGAGGATCGTGTCGATATCGAGGTGGTCGTAGTGGTCGTGGCTGATCACGATCGCGTCCAGCGCCGGCAGCGACTCGAGCGACACCGGTGGCGGATGCATACGGCTGGGGCCGACGACGTCCGAGGGCGAGCAGCGCTCACTCCAGACCGGATCGGTCAGGATGCGGTATCCGTCGATTTCCAGCAGCGCGGTCGCGTGGCCGAACCAGCTGACCGCGATCTGGCCGGCGGGAGCTTCGAAGCTGCGCGGCTCGGGGGTGTCCAACGGAATCTCCGTCGAGGGCCGAGCGTCCTCGAGACCGGTGATGATCTCCCACAGCAACGATCGGCCTTGATCGGGGCCGATGTTCAGCGAGGCGGGCTCGAGGTTGACGAAGACGCCGTCATGAAAGTGCGGCGAACGTTCGGCTACCCCGCGAATATCGGCGGGTTGAGCCCCGAGTGCGGCCGGTGCACCGTGCAGCGCGCGCAGTACCCACCCGCCCGTCGCGAGCGAGACGGTGCCCACTGCCAATCGCAGCGCACTGCGCAGCATCCGGTCAGGCCCCCTGGAATTTCGGCGGCCGCTTCTCGATCCGCGCCACCTGCGCTTCGATCACGTCCTGGCTGCCCCACGCCTTGTCGAAAAGCTCCTTGTGCGCCGGCCATTGGTCTTCGTACGCGCCGTCGTCGTTGAGCACCCGTTTGGCGTGCTGCAGCGCCAG
>CBAAAS010000187.1:0-6118 GCA_964658855.1 uncultured Mycobacterium sp. | reverse complement strand
GCGCGATCTGCCGCACGGCGGGCACCGATTTGCTGACCGCGGAGGCGATTTCGTCATAGTCGAAGCCGAACACCTCACGCAGCACGAACACCGCCCGCTCGTCGGGCCCCAGGGTTTCCAGCAGCACCAGCATGGCCATCGAAACCGATTCGGCCAGAACGATATCGGCCGATGGGTCCTGCTCGTCTAGCAGCAGCGGCTCGGGCAGCCACGGCCCGACGTAATCCTCCCGGCGCCGGGCACCCGCCCGCAGCGCATTGAGCGCCTGACGGGTGACCAGCCGAGCCAGGTAGGCCTTGGTGTCGTGCACGCCCGAGATGTCGACCTCCGCCCAGCGCAGGTAGCTGTCCTGCAGGACGTCGTCGGATTCGGTTGTCGAGCCTAGGATTTCGTACGCGATGGTGAAGAGCAGCGGCCGAAGCAGCGTGAACCGTTCGGCGTGATCGTCGGAGGCGGTCACGGGACCGGGACCACCGCGGCGGCCAGCCGCTGCGCCCGCTTGCCGCCCTTGAGCCAGCGGTACCAGCCGGGCTTGGCGGCCTCCTTGCGGAGACCCCACACCGTGCCCTTGCAGACCGCTTCTTTGACCGACGCCGCGACCCGGCCGCCGACGAACAGATTCAGCGGGCTGTCGTCGGGGCGGGCCAGCTGGATGGTCGCGTAGGAGCGGCCGATGCTGATGCACTGTCCGGTGAATGCCTGGTCGACCACGGCGGGGGGCGTGCCCGCGATGCGGCTGAGCACGGTGTTTGCCGCCTGCGCACCGAGCGGGATCGCGGCCTGGCAGCTCATTCGGAGCGGCTGGCCCGACGGCGCGGCGGCATCTCCGGCCGCCACGATGCGGGTGTCGTCCACGCTGGTCAGTGTCTCATCGGTGAGCAGTCGGCCCAGCGTGTCGGTGTGCAGCCCGCTGCGCGCGGCCAGCTCGGGCACCCCGAAGCCCGCCGTCCACACCGTCAGCGCGGAGGGCAGCACCTCGCCGCCGGTCAGCACCACCGCGTCGGCACGGACCTCGCCGACCGTCGCGGACTCCAGGATGTCGACGCCGAGGCGGCGCAACCACTTGGCCACCGAATGGCGGCCGGGCCGACTCAGCGACGGACCCAGCGTTGCGCCGCAGATCAGGCGGACCTGGCGGCCCTGCTCGGCCAGCTCGGATGCCGTTTCGATGCCGGTCAGTCCGGCGCCGACGACGGTGACGGGCGCGCTGGGATGCAACTCGTCGAGGGCGTCACGGAGCCGCTCGGCCTGCTCGAGTTCGGCGATCGGATAAGCGAATTCGACCGCGCCGGGCACGGCGGCCGGGACCACGCCGGTGCTGCCGACGGCATAGATCAGGTAGTCGTAGTCCAGAACCGCGCCGGACGTCAGTTCGACAGTGCCCGCGGCCGTGTCGATCCGTTCGGCGTTGTCGACCAGCAGTCGCACGCCTTCACCGAGCAGAGTCCCGTAGTCGACGGCTGCGCCGCGGGTGCCGGCGGCCAGTTGGTGCAGGCGGATTCGCTCGACGAACACCGGCCGAGGGTTGACCACGGTGATCTCGACATCGGCGTTGAGCCGTAGATGGTTGGCGGCCAGTGTGCCGGCGTATCCGCCGCCGATCACGACGATGTGAGTGCGCTGGATGGTCATGGGTGTCTCCTGTTCGTGGGATGTGCTGCCCTCAAGACACCGCGGCCACCCCGGATGTGACAACGCCCAGCCCGGTGTGACCGGCCTCACGTCCTCGCACACACCTCGCTGACCAGAACGTCGACCCGGGCGTCGCGGAATTCGGGGCGTAGCCGGCCGCTGCGATCGAGGGTGATCAGTCCGTGCAGCGCCGCCCACACCACTTCGGCCAGGGTGTCGGGATCCCGTGCACCCGCGACCATGTCGACGGCCGCGCGCAGCTCGTCGAAGGCCGCGTTGAGCTCGGGCGGCGTGTCATCGGCGGCGAAGGGCAGAGTGGTCGCGCGGATGAACATCGCATCGAACAGTGCCTGGTTGTCGCGGGCAAAACCGATGAACGCGTGGGCAACTCGGGCCAGAGCGTCCCGGCCGTCGGCAGCGCCGCTGCGGGCTGCGGACATCGCGTCGCCCAATTCGGCAAAACCTTCCACGGCGACCGACGCAACGATGCCTTCCATGCCGGCGAAATGCTTGTAGAGCACGGGCTGGCTGTACTCGATCTCGGCGGACAACCGGCGCGTGGTGACGGCGTCCCAGCCCTCTTCTTCGGCCAGCTTGCGAGCGGTGGCGGTGATCAGCCGGCGACGAGCGGCCCGTTCGCGCGTCCGGCGGTCTTCGATTGACATGCCGGCAATGGTAGCGCTGATACAGATACTAGCGGTGCTATTGACACGGTTGAGCCCAAGGGTTAGCGTCGCTAACACCTAGTAGAGGAGCGCATCATGGCCATCCAGTTGTTCGCGTTGATCGCCGTGCTGGGCACCGCGGTGGTCTACGGCACCGATGTGTTCTGCGCGATGGTGCAACGGCCGGCACTGGCTCGTGTCGATGACCGGGCCCTGCTCTTGGTGATGGGCAACATCCACCGCTACGGCGATCGGCGGATGCCGGTGCCCGGTGTACTCGGAATGATCGCCGCGGCCGTCAGTACGGCATTGGCCGCGGCGTCCGGTCGCTGGGCGCAAGCCGCCGCGGCGGGGATGGCCCTCGGGCTGCTCCTGGTGTGGCTGGTGATCTACCTGCGCGTGAGCGCACCGATCAACCGCCAGCTCACCGGGGCGGTCGATAAGTCCGGCGCTGTCGTGGATGCTCGTGCGCTACAAAAGAATTGGGACGCCGTGATCACGGCCAGGGCGATCCTGCAAGGTGCGGCGGTCACGGCGTTGTGCGTGACGCTGCTGATCTGAAAGGTCAACGAAAATGGTCAATGTCACGCGGCTCATCATGCGGGCCGCTCCACTGTTGAATGCGCCGGTCGCGGCGATCGCGGCCTCGCCCCGCTTCGGGGCGCGCCTGCGGCGCAATGTCACAGTCATCACCTACACCGGGCGACGGTCCGGACGACCGTTCAGCATCCCGGTGGCCTACCGCCGTCGCGGTGACGAGATCGAGATCGCCGCCAACCTGCCCGACGCCAAGACCTGGTGGCGCAACTTCGTCGGCGAGGGTGGTCCGGTGACACTGACGCTGGATGACGCCGAACGCGCGGGGCATGCGGTGGCGCACCGGGATGCCGACGGTCGCGTGAATGTTCGTATTCGCTTGACTACCAGGTGAACTCAGTCAACCTGGTAGCGCGGAAAGACGCCGGTGGGTGCCGGTAGGGCGGTTCCCGGCTCGAGCCGTGCACCGACGGCGGCAAAGCTGCGTTGCTCCGGCGATTGGCCGAGCAGGTCGAGTAGCTTGTCGGCCGACTCCGGCATCACCGGCGCAACCAGCAACGCCGCGATTCGCACTGCCTCGCAGGTCGTGTAGAGCACGGTCGCGAAGCGCACCTGGTCTGCTTCGGAATCACTTTTGCGCAACACCCACGGCTCCTGCGCCGAGAAGTATCGGTTCGCCGCGCCAAGCATCAGCCAGATCGCCTCTAGTGCGAGGTGCATTGTCTGGTTGTCGAATTCGGTACGGACTCGCTCGAGCAGACCGTCGGCGAGGGTGAGCAGTTCGCTGTCCTCGGCGCTGAATTCACCGGGAGTCGGTACGACGCCGCCGAGATTCTTGGCCACCATCGACAGCGATCGTTGGGCCAGGTTGCCGAATTCATTGGCCAGGTCGGCGTTGATCCGAGTGATGATCGCGTCTTCGCTGTAGCTGCCGTCCTGGCCGAACGGGACTTCGCGCAGCAGGAAATAACGCACCTGGTCCACGCCGAACGTGTCGATCAGGGCATCCGGGTCGACGATGTTGCCTACCGACTTGCTCATCTTCTCGCCCTTGTTGAGCAGGAAGCCGTGCGCGAAAACCCGCTTGGGCAAGTCGATTCCGGCCGACATGAGGAAGGCGGGCCAGTAGACGGTATGGAATCGGATGATGTCCTTGCCGATCATGTGCAAGTCGGCCGGCCAATAGCGTTGGAAGAGTTCGGATTCGGTGTCGGGATAGCCGACGCCGGTCAGGTAGTTGGTCAGCGCGTCGACCCAGACGTACATGACGTGGTCGGGATGCTCGGGAACTTTCACGCCCCAGTCGAACGAGGTGCGCGAGATGGACAGGTCACGCAGACCGCCCGAGACGAAGCTGACCACCTCGTTGCGCCGCACCTCCGGTGCGATGAAGTCCGGGTGGGCGTCGAAGTGGGCCAACAGTTTGTCGGTGTACGCGGAGAGCCGGAAGAAGTAGGTCTGCTCCTCGGTCCAGGTCACCGGGGTGCCGGTCTCGACCGCGATTCTATTGCCGTCGACCAGCGCGGTCTCCGACTCGACGAAGAACCGCTCGTCACGCACCGAGTACCAGCCCGAATAGGTGTCCAGGTAGATGTCGCCGGCGGCCTGCATCCGCCGCCAGATCTCCTTGGACGCCTCGTGGTGGTCGGCGTCGGTGGTGCGGATGAACCGGTCGAAGGAGATGTTCAGCTTCTTCTGCAGGCGCTGGAAGACGTCAGAGTTTCGCCGGGCCAACTCGGCGGTCGGAATGCCTTCGGCGGCTGCGGTCTCGACCATCTTGAGGCCGTGCTCGTCGGTGCCGGTCAAGAACCGGACGTCGAAGCCGTCGAGCCGCTTGAACCGGGCGATCGCGTCGGTGGCGACGTACTCGTAGGCGTGTCCGACGTGCGGGTTGCCATTGGGGTACGTGATCGCAGTGGTGACGTAGTACGGCTTCATCGTCCCTCACCTTATTTGGCGGGCACCTTATGGTGTGCGCGTGAGCTCCAAACGTCCGCCGCCGCCCGCCCCGCCGCGGCTGAGCCCGTTGATCGACGCGCACACCCACCTGGATGCCTGCGGGGCGACGAATGCCGCCGACGTGCACGCGCTCGTCGATCGTGCGGCGGCGGTCGGTGTGACGGCGGTGGTCACCATCGCCGACGACCTGGCGTCGGCCCGGTGGGCGACGCGGGCGGCGGACTGGGATCCGCGCGTCTACGCGGCGGTCGCACTGCATCCCACCCGTGCGGACGCGCTGACCGAGGATGCCCGCGCCGAGATCGAGCTGCTGGCGGCGCACCCGCGGGTGGTGGCGGTCGGGGAGACCGGCATGGACCTGTACTGGCCGGGAAAGCTGGAGGGCTGCGCAGACCCGGCCGTGCAAAGGGAGGCCTTCGCGTGGCACATCGACCTGGCCAAGCGGATCGGTAAGCCGCTGATGATCCACAATCGCGACGCCGACGCCGACGTGCTCGACCTGCTGAGGTCGGAAGGCGCCCCGGAAACCGTGATTTTCCATTGTTTTTCGTCGGGTGCTGAGCTGGCGCGCGCCTGCGTCGACGCCGGGTGGCTGATCAGCCTGTCCGGCACGGTGAGCTTCCGCAACGCTCGCGAACTGCGCGACGCCGTCCCGCTGGTCCCGGTGGCGCAGCTGCTGGTGGAGACCGACGCGCCGTTTCTGACGCCCCACCCGTACCGTGGCGCGCCCAACGAGCCGTACTGCCTGCCCTACACCGTGCGGGCGCTGGCGGAGCTGCTCGACCGGCCGGCTGAGGAGTTGGCAGAGATCACCACCGGCAACGCACGGCGGGCCTACCGGTTGGCGCAGGAGCGTTAAAAGTCGGTTAATGTGACCGGGGCCGAGTTGCTCTTACCAGGGCACTTCGTTACCGTCTTGTTATCGAACGGTGGGGGCCCTCGTGGGCCCCTTTGCTTGTTACTCATGTTGTTCTTGAGGTCGGGATACCTGCTGCGTTGAATGTGATCACGAAACTCCATCAAGCTCCTTCCCCGGCTCTGCGCTTCCTGGTTGCGGGCCTTCTGCTGGTCTTGGCATTCGCCGGCGCCTTCGCGGTGGCCGACTACAAGACCGTCACGCTGAGCGTCGACGGCACCGCGATGACCGTGACGACGATGAAGTCGCGGGTGATCGACATCATCAAGGAAAACGGGTTCACGGTCAGCGACCGCGACGACCTGTACCCGACCGCCGGCGAGCGGGTGCCCAACGCCGCCAACATCGTGCTGCGGCGCAGCCGGCCGCTGCAGATCTCGCTGGACGGCCAGAACACCAAGCAGGTGTG
>CBAAAS010000186.1:0-6179 GCA_964658855.1 uncultured Mycobacterium sp. | reverse complement strand
CCCGCCGGAGGTCATCTCATGGGTAGCGCCGTCAAATACCAGCGCACGCTGTTCGAGCCCGAGCACGACTTGTTTCGCGAGTCGTACAGGTCTTTCCTGGAACGCCATGTCGCGCCATACCACGACGAGTGGGAAAAGGAGAAGATCGTCGACCGGGGCGTGTGGTTGGAAGCCGGCAAGCAGGGGTTTCTGGGAATGTCGATCCCCGAGGAGTACGGCGGCGGCGGCAACTCCGACTTCCGCTACAACACGATCATCACCGAGGAGACCACCTACGGCCGGTACAGCGGCATCGGGTGGGGTCTGCACAACGACATCGTGGCGCCGTACCTGCTGAGCCTGGCCAACGAGGAGCAGAAGCAGCGCTGGCTGCCGAAATTCTGCACGGGTGAGCTCATCACCGCGATCGCGATGACCGAGCCCGGCACCGGCAGCGATTTGCAGGGCATCAAGACCCGCGCGGTCAAGCACGGCGACCATTACGTACTCAACGGCTCAAAGACCTTCATCACCAACGGTATTAACGCTGACCTGGTGCTCGTGGTGGCTCAGACCGATCCCGACAAAGGCGCGCAAGGGTTTTCGCTGCTGGCCGTCGAGCGCGGTATGAAGGGATTCGAGCGCGGACGGCACCTGGACAAGATCGGCCTGGACGCTCAGGACACCGCCGAGCTTTCCTTCACCGACGTCGAGGTGCCTGTCGAGAATCTACTGGGCGACGAGGGTAAGGGCTTCATCTACCTGATGCAGAACCTGCCGCAGGAGCGGATCTCGATCGCCATCATGGCCGTTGCTGCCATGGAGCAGGTGCTGGAGCAGACGTTGCAATACACCAAGGAGCGCAAGGCCTTTGGTAAGCCGATCGGCAGTTTTCAGAACAGCCGATTTTTACTCGCCGAACTGGCCACCGAGGCCACCGTGGTGCGGATCATGGTCGACGAGTTCATCGCACTGCATCTCGAGGAGAAGCTCACCGTCGAACAGGCCGCGATGGCCAAGTGGTACGCCACCGAGAAGCAGGTGTACCTCATCGACCGATGCCTCCAGTTGCACGGTGGCTACGGCTACATGCGCGAATACCCGGTTGCACGCGCATATCTCGACGCGCGCGTACAGACCATCTACGGCGGTACCACCGAGATCATGAAGGAGATCATCGGCCGTAGCCTGGGCGTCTGAGTTCAGGATTCTTTGCACGCGAAATGCTTTCGTTCGTCATGGGCGGTGGCGTGCAATGTGGTCCTACTTCACTAGGCAGGGAAATTCGACCGGCAAACGGCGATTTCAAGAATTGGTTGCGCGGTAAGAGCGCCAGGCAAACGGATCTCGGTCGCCGCACCCGAGGTCAGGAGTCGCCAGCACCCGGTCAGCGCAGATTCGCCGGTCAATGTCGCCGCGACGTGCGCTCCTGTATCGGCGAACCGTAATCTAAAGGCCGAACGACACAAACCGGCGCTGTGGACGGCAATTCCGCATCGGCACGATAACCAGTCCGTAGGGTCCTCGTATGACTTCCCGCGCTTGGTCGCCCGCAGCAGAGCTGTGGCGGCCCGCAGGGCGGTTGACACTTGGCCCAGGATTTGGACTGGGCGACCGCGGGGAGGGCGAGATGACAAGGCACCGAAAACGACTGGGCATATTCGCGCGCTCAGCGCGCGGTCTGGTGGCGCTGGCGGCGGCACTCACCTGCACGGCGCTGCTGACGCCCGTCGCAAACGCATCCCCAATAGGCGACGCCGACAACGCGATCACCGCAGCCTGGAAAGAGTCCGGCGGAGATACCTCGGACCTGGGCGCCAAACAGGGTGAGTGCTACGTGGCCGGCCAGGGATTTGCTCAGGACTTCCTGCACGGCAAGATGTTCTTCACGCCGGCCAGCGGCCCCCGGTCGATGATGGGCGCCGTCCTGGACAAATACGAGGCTCTAGGCGGCCCAGTGGCCTCCGACCTGGGCTTCCCGATCACCAGTGAAGTACGCGGTCTGGCCGGTCCCGACAGTCGGGTCAGCACATTCTCGGCCAGCGACAAGCCGTTGATCTACTGGACCGCCGACCACGGCGCATTCGTGGTGCGCGGTGCAATCAACGCGGCGTGGGACAAGCTGGGCAGTTCAGGTGGCGCCCTGGGCGTCCCGATCGGCGACGAAACCTACGACGGTGAACTCGCGACGCAGGCGTTCAGCGGCGGCAAGGTGTCGTGGAACCGGCTGACCAAGGCGTTTACCACCGTTCCGCCGGACCTGGCCGGTCAGCTCAGCGGGCTGCAGGTACCTATCGATCCGACAGCAGCCATCAATATGGCCTGGCGGGCCGCTGGCGGCGCCTCCGGTCCGCTGGGCGCAAAACAAGGCGACCAGTACCCGGTCGGCGGTGACGGACTGACCCAGAACTTCGCCGGCGGAAAGATCTTCTTCAGCCCTGCCACCGGAGCCAATGCCGTCGAGACCGACATCTTGACCAAGTACGAGGCGCTCGGCGGGCCCGCTAACGCCGACCTCGGATTCCCGATCTCCAACGAGGCCGACGGCGGGCTCAAACCGGCCAGCAAGGTGAGCTCTTTCTCCGCCAACGACAAGCCGGTGATCTTCTGGACCTCGGATCACGGCGCATTCGTGGTGCGCGGCGCCATCAAGGTCGCGTGGGACAAACTGCTCGGAGCAAGCGGCAAACTGGGTGCGCCCCTTGGCGATCAGGTGATCGCGAAGGATGTCGTCACGCAGAAGTTCACCGGCGGACAGATCGCGTGGAACAAGACGAAGAACACCTTTACCACGCAACCGCCGAATTTGGCGTCGGCCCTTTCCGGTCTTCAGGTTCCCGGCCAGAAGACGCCGACCGGTTCTGCATCGCCCAACGCTGGGGTCAGTTGGCTGACCGGGCATTGGTTGTGGTTGCTGGCCGGTGTTGCCGCGCTTTTGCTGGTGGTCCTGCTGGCGCTGGTAGCGCGCTGGTGGGGTCGGCGCCGTGCTGGAACACGCGTCGCGCGGTCCGGCGACGACAGCGACGTGGACGACTCCGGTTACGAGGCCGTCACAGAGTCTGTCTCGCAGTGGTCGCCCGAGGGTGACAGCGACCTGGCGACGTCGAGCTTGTCCCCGGACTTCCGGCCCCGTCCGCGGACCGTGCGCCTGCCCAGTCAGCCTTCCAGCGCGTGGATGCCGCCGAGCCGCAAGAGTTTGGTCGACGAGCTGCTGGCAGAGGACGAAACCGACAGTCCCGAAGGGTTTTCCGGATTCGACGACATCGCTCATGACCAGGACTTTGATCGCGGCGCTGGTTTCGAGCGCGATGCAGACTTCGAGAGTGATGTCGACGAGCACTTCGACGAGGATCCCGACGACGTCGACACCGACCCGACCGGAATTCCATTGGCGGGCGGCGACGCTCGCGCCGGGCGACACGCGGCCGCGGACGGTGAAGACGCTCTGATTACCGAGGCCGTTCCGATACCGCGAATTGCGCCCGGGCAGTTGGCGATTCATCTTCCGATGGACGACCCATATCAGGTGCCGGACGGATACCCTGTCAAGGCCAACGCCAGCTCCGGGCTGTACTACATGCCCGACAGCGCTCTCTACGAAGACACCCAAGCCGAAATCTGGTTCGCCAGTGAGGACGTCGCCAGGGCGAACGGATTCAAAAAGGCCGGATAGCGGGCCGCTGGAGTGGCGTCAGATCTTGCGGATGACTGTGACGACCTTGCCGAGCACGGCCGCGTCGTTGCCGGGGATGGGATCGAACGCGGGGTTGTGTGGCATCAGCCAGACCTGCCCGCCGGTCCGTTTGAACGTCTTGACGGTCGCTTCTCCGTCGATCATGGCCGCAACGATATCGCCGTTGTCGGCCACGTTCTGCTGACGGACCACCACCCAGTCGCCGTCGCAGATCGCGGCGTCGACCATCGATTCACCGACCACCCTCAGGAGGAACAGCGCACCCTCGCCGACGAGTTCACGCGGCAACGGGAAGACATCCTCGACGGCCTCTTCGGCGAGGATCGGGCCACCGGCCGCAATGCGACCCAGTACGGGAACGTACGTCGGCTCCGGCAGCGCGTCCGAGCCGGCGACATCGGTGACCACCGGTGTCCTCGACGGGTCGTCTGCAGAGCGAACATCGACGGCGCGCGGGCGGTTCGGGTCGCGGCGGAGGTACCCCTTTTTCTCCAGCGTGCGCAGTTGGTGAGCAACTGAGGACGTCGACGTCAGGCCGACGGCATCACCGATTTCCCGAATGCTCGGGGGGTAGCCACGAGTGGTGACCGACGCGCGGATGACGTCGAGGATGGTGCGCTGGCGCGGCGTCAGCAATGACTCCGCAGGTCGAACGGCGCGCTCAGAGTCGGCGCTCGAAGTATCGCTATCGCTCATACGAACGAAGATAGCGGCATTTTGCCTGGATATCAAACATGTGTTCGAGGTATGTCGCGGTTTTGGCCTCTTAAAGGCCGCCGGAACTTGTCAGTGGCCCGTCTTATGGTCTCCGGCATGTACAACAGTTCGATCACATGTTCGGTATTCGAACACACTATCGACTACTATTCGAACAAGTGATCGACCACAAACCGACTGGAGGACCGCACATGATGCCCATCGAGACGATTTCGCCGCGAGCGTCGATCCGGGTTCGCCCGGTCCAGGTACGTCCGGCCAGCCGCGGTGGCCGCCCGGGATCCAGGGGCCCGCAACCCTCCAGGCCCGTTGCGGCGCCTCCCCGCTACCGGGGCACCGGCGTGCTGATGTCGACGGTCTCGCACCGGCCTCGCCCGATCACCCCGGCGACCACGGTGGCGCTCGCCATGGTTGCGGCGGGCATCACGGTCTGGCTCGGATTTGTGGCGCACTTCGGCGGCATGATGCACGCCGGCCCCGAGAAGGCTGCGGTTCAGATGCCTGACCGGCTCGCCGTGGTCCGGGTTGAACCAGGGGAGACGCTGCAGCACCTGGCCGCACGCGTCGCCCCGGATGCGCCGACCGGTCAGGTCACCGCCCAAATCCGCGAACTCAATGAGCTCACGTCGTCCGCTGTGACCGCCGGCCAGACCCTGATCGCACCGGTGGGCTGAGCCGTTACCGGTCGGCACTTGGTGGTGTTAGGCCCGCGTACCGCAGCGCAGGTAGGCTCGAGGTGGCCTAGGACGTTCCCAGGTCAGCGGGGCGAAGGAGCGGCCATGCATTGTCCGTTCTGTCGTAATCCGGATTCTCGAGTCGTTGACTCCCGTGAAACCGATGAGGGACAGGCGATTCGGCGCCGTCGCTCCTGTCCGGAGTGCGGCCGTCGATTCACCACGGTGGAAACCGCGGTGCTGGCAGTCGTCAAACGCAGCGGCGTCACCGAACCATTCAGCCGCGAAAAGGTCATGCGTGGGGTGCGCCGCGCGTGCCAGGGCCGCCAGGTCGACGACGACGCACTCAATCTGCTGGCGCAGCAGGTCGAGGACGCCGTACGCGCCGGCGGATCGGCGGAGATTCCCAGCAACGAGGTGGGCCTTGCGATCCTCGGCCCGCTGCGAGAACTCGACGAAGTGGCCTACTTACGATTCGCCTCGGTATACCGGTCTTTCGAGTCCGCCGAGGATTTCGAGCGCGAGATCAAGGCGCTACGTACCCACCGAACGGTGCCCGCGACCGGTTGACCGGCGTCGTAGTCTCGGACCATGGCGCAAGTCGTGGAGACCCAGGTGTGCGTTGTCGGTGGCGGGCCCGCGGGCATGGTGCACGCTCTGCTGCTGGCCCGCGCCGGAATCGACGTCACCGTGTTGGAGAAACACAATGACTTCCTGCGCGACTTCCGCGGCGACACCGTACATCCGAGCACATTGCGGGTCATCGACGAGCTAGGGTTGATCGACGAATTTCTGCGACTCCCGCACACCAAGGTCAATCGCCTCGCCTTCGATACCGATGGGACGCTGCGGACTTTTGGGAATTTCAGTGCACTGTCGCGACTCGGCTTCAAACAGCCCTATATCGCGCTGATGCCGCAATGGGACTTCCTCGACTTCCTCGCCGAAAAGGCCAGCGCGTACCCGGAATTCACGCTGATTCGCAACGCCGAGGTCACCGACGTAATCGTCGACGGCGATCGGATCGTCGGGGTGCGCACCCCGGAACTCGAGGTGCGCTCCGAGCTGGTCATCGGCGCCGACGGACGCAAATCCGCGGTGCGCGCCGCGGCGGG
>CBAAAS010000185.1:0-6208 GCA_964658855.1 uncultured Mycobacterium sp. | reverse complement strand
AGGCAGCGCCTCCACCAGGAAACGAGTTACCCATGACTGCCGCGTACAGTCCCGCAGACCACGACGAAGTCACCGGCCATTCAGTCGACCGGGCGCTAAGGCTCGAAGAATGGTGAGCTTCAACGCTTTGCCGGCTATTTCCATTGTGCGGCCGGAGAGCAGCACTGCACACCGGATCGTGGCCCGCGCTGGACTCTTTGCCAGGGCTGATCCCGCCGAAATCGCCGACGTGTCCAGGGACCTCCATCTCATCCGCTACCGGCGTCGGCAGACCATCTACGCCGAGGGCGGCTCCGGCGACCGTCTCTACGTCATCGACTCCGGCAAGATCAAGCTCAGTCGCCGCGGCGCCGACGGTCGTCTTCATCTTCTAACCCTTCTGGGCGCCCCTGAAATGTTTGGCGCGCTCTCGATATTCGATCCCGGCCCGCGGACGTCTAGTGCGATCGCACTGACTGACGTGACCGCGGTCGCGATCGATAGCGAGGTGCTGCGCGGATGGGTAGCCGGCAATGCTGAGATCGGCGAGCGACTGCTGCGGGTGATGGCTCGCCGGCTGCGCCGGGCCGATCACGACATGTCCGACCTGATCTTCGCCGATGCCGCCGGCCGGGCCGCCAGTCAGTTACTGCGGCTGGGAAAACAATTCGGCGTCCAAGAGGACGGCGGCATCCGGGTGGACCATGGCCTCACCCAGGAAGAAATCGGTCAGTTGATCGGCGCAGCACGGGAGACGGTCAACGGCATCCTCAACGACTTCACCCAACGTGGTTGGATCCGCCTGCACCACAAAGGCATCCTGATCACCGATTCCGAACGCCTCATCCGCCGGGCACGGTTGACCGTCGTAGCCTGATCCGGCGGCTGAGAACGATCCGGTTCGGCGACGCCGAACTATCGCTAGGCGGGTGGGGCGGCGGTTGATCTCGAGACATTGCCTTCGGCGATACCGGTTACTTGTCCGGTGAACAAGATCGCGCGCGTCAACCGCCCGGCGAAGGCGTCGAAGAGCGATGGAAAAATGCGGTATACCAATACCATTGGCCGGTTGAGCCAGCCGACATGTCGTTCGGTTGATCGTCCGCGGGTCGTCGCTCGGACGATCGCCGCGGCAACGGTGACCGGGCCCAGAGCGGTCGGCGGAACTCGCGCGACGCGGCCGAAATAGTTGCCGGCATTTCCGGACATCGCGGTATCCACCGGACCGGGGTACACCCCGTGGACTTTGATACCCGGTAAATGGCTGGTTTCCTGGCGCAGTGCACGGACCAGGCCGTGAACGCCGAACTTGCTGACGACATAGGCCGATTGGTACGGCATCGCGGCCTGTCCCAGCAGCGACCCGAGCAACACCAAGTGGCCTCGCCCGCGCTCACGGAAATGAGCCAGCGAGGACCGCGCGACATTCACTGCGCCAATGAGATTCGTTCGCACCACGGTGTCGAACACCTCGACCGGCAGATCCTCGAAGCGCCCAAAGGCGGTCAGGGCCGCACACTGAGCGACGACGTCGATGCGGCCGAATCTGGCTAGCGTTTCGCCGAACAGCTTTTGAACTTGGTCCGCTTCGGCGATGTCGACCGACAGGATGACGACGTCGTCGGCGCCCGCCGCTCTGCATTCCGCGGCGACCAACTCAAGGGCAGCCTCGGATCGTGAGGCAAGGGAGAGCCGGGCATGGCGGCCGGCGAACAGCAACGCCGTTTCTTTGCCTATCCCGGTGGAGGCTCCGGTCACCACCACCACCTGTGTGGTGAGTTCGGTATCGACCATCAACTGCCTTCTACGTGCATGTGGCCGGAGAGCGTGAATCGTGTTGCTCGGCGGGCGTATTGGTCCTGCGCCGCTCGGATTCGGCGAAGAGGTTGAGAACAGTGACGGATGCGATGGACGGCCATCCACCGCGTATCGTGGCTGCGATCGCGGCGACGACGGCGATCGGTGCAAGGAGGGCGACTGGGTCACGACGTCGTGTCCGCAGCCGGTCCAGTGCGGCTGGGGTGCCGCCGGCCAGGTTGGCCGCGACGAACGCGGCATCTGTCAGTCCGGCGCGGCCGACTCCCACGGCCCGAAGCGCTGTCGCCGTGGTCCATAGCAGCAAGCTGCTGTCGTGTATCTGGTCTGCTACTCGGCGAAAACCGGTCCGGTCGTCGTTCGTCGCTCCCATTGCCGCACTGGAGCCCACGGCGCCGCTGGCTAAACCGTCGAGCAACTCTTTCGCGCTCTCCGTCGACGATCGCGTGGGTGACCAGCCCAATTCCGCACGCGCACAGGAAGTGTCCATAGTCGGCGAATTCATCGCCACGTCGTACCATCCGGGCGTGACGGCGACGGCACGGATCGCATGCAGAGCCGTGACGAGACCGCGGACGAGTCGCGGATTCACCGCGAGAGGACGGCCACCAACCAGCCCGGCCAGCGCGCGGGCGTCCAAGATGTCGGCGGCGAGGTTGAAAGACCCAGTAGCCCGGGTCTGCACCAATCGCACTACCGCATCGCCGACGTCGTCAGCGTGGACGAATTGCAAGGCTATGCCTGCTGGCAGTGGCACGACGGGTAAGACCCGGCGACGCAGGAGCTTGAGCACGGCGCGCGGCACGAACGGGCCCAGGTACAGCGTCTGAACTTCCCAGGCCGACTCACGTTGCACGACCAGGGTGGGACGGAATCGCGACACCGCGACTTCCGGATGAGCCTGAGCGAACTCGTCCACCAGCTGTTCAGCGGCGACTTTGTCTCGGCTGTACGCGGACGTGCGCTGACCGGTGTGCGGCCAGCTCTCGGCGACGGGATGCGTTGCGCCCGGCGCATATACGCCGAGACTGGAGGCGTAGATGAGCTGCGGGACATCGGCGGTGGTCATCGCTTCCAGGACAGCGTGGGTTCCCGCCACATTGACCTGAGACAAATAGTCCTCGTTGCTCGCCGGCCTGAGTGCCAGCGCCAGATGGATGACGACGTCGGCGCCTTGCATCGCGGGCTCGAGGTCGTGGACCGCGCTGCAGGTGGACAGGTCGACGCTGTGCCAGGTGACCGATTCGTTTACTGGACCGGCAGAAGGTGGTCGACGGCAGATCCCAACGATTTCGGTGCCGGGTAACGCTCTTGTAAGTGCCCGCAGCACACCTGTGCCGACGTTGCCTGACGCTCCGGTGATGACGATTTTTTTGCGTGCGGTCGTCATCAAACTGGTCGCAGGATCATAGGGAGCGGATGCCCATCCCGGGGTTTCCTAAACCTGGGTGCGGCCGGTGTTCGGCCGACGTCAGATCCTTTGGTGCTGAGAAACTTTGGCCGACGGCCGCTGCGCCGAGCTGAGGGTCCGACCTGACTGCCGGCCGTCGCGATGAGTTCGGACCGTGCGCCGGGTCTGTCCTCTGTGTGAAACGAAAGGGGAAAGATGTCAATCGAACATGTCTTGGCGGTTGTTCCGGTTACCGATGTCGACCGGAGTCGGCGCTGGTACGAGGCGCTGTTCGGACGAGCGCCCGATAACAACCCGATGCCCAGCCTTGTCGAATGGCAGGTGATTCGGGGCGGATGGGTCCAGGTATTTGTCGATGGCGAACATGCCGGCTCAACGGCCGTCAACGTCGCGGTCGACGATCTCGAAGTGCACATCGACGATCTGAGGCAGCGTGGTCTCGAGCCGAGCGAGATCGTCGAGGCCAACAAGGGTGTGCGGCTGTCCACGCTCACCGACCCCGATGGGAACAGGGTCACCTTGATCGGCGGTTTCCGCGTGCACTACTGACCCGCCGCGGTTTCGGCACTAGCGCTACGCTCGCCACGACCATTCTTTCGCGGGAGGCGGGCTGCGTTGATCCGTTTTGTCTTTGTCGCAGTGCTCACGGTGCTTGCCGCGGCGTTGGTGGTGCCCGCAGTGATTGTGTCGTGGGTCTGGTGGTTGCCCGCAGCTTTGGTCGCGATCCTGGCCGCTGTCGGTGTCTACGACCTGATTCAGCGCGAGCACTCAGTGTTGCGAAACTACCCGATCCTCGGGCACATGCGTTTTCTTCTGGAGGCGCTGCGGCCGGAGTTGCAGCAGTACTTCATCGAGCGCAACTTCGACGGCCGTCCCTTCGACCGCGACGTCCGGTCGCTGATCTACGCGCGGGCCAAAGGCACCGCCGCCGAACTCGCTTTCGGGACCGAGCGCGATATCGATCAGGTCGGCTACGAGTACCTGGTGCATTCGGCCCGACCGGTCGAACCGCCCGAGGAGCCGTTCCGGGTACGGGTGGGTGGACCCGACTGCACGCAGCCCTACGACATGGCCCTGATGAACGTCTCTGCAATGAGTTTCGGCGCACTGTCCGGTAACGCGCTACGCGCCCTGAACAACGGAGCCCGCAAAGGTGGGTTCGCCCATGACACGGGTGAAGGCGGGTTGACTCCTTACCACCTCGGCGGTGCCGACGTGATCTGGGAGCTCGGCTCAGGCTACTTCGGTGCGCGCACCAAAGACGGTTCCTTCGATCCAGATGTGTTTGCGGCCAAGGCCGTCCACCCTTTGGTGAAGTGCATCTCGATCAAGCTGAGCCAAGGCGCCAAGCCTGGCATCGGGGGCGTGCTGCCGGCCGCCAAGGTCACCGAGGAGATCGCCGACTACCGGGGAGTGCCGGTCGGGGAGAAGTGTGTCAGTCCCGCCGCGCATTCGGCTTTTCGCACTCCCCGCGAACTGGTTCGGTTCGTAGCGCGGCTGCGCGAATTGGCCGATGGAAAACCGGTCGGCTTCAAGCTGTGCGTCGGTTCACGGATCGACGTGCTGGCAACCTGTAAGGCGATGCTGGCCGAAGGGGTGACTCCCGATTTCATCATCGTCGACGGCGCCGAGGGTGGCACCGCCGCCGCCCCGCTGGAATACGAAGACAATATCGGACTTCCGCTCACCGACGGATTGATGATCGTGCACAACGCATTGGTGGGAACCGGACTGCGGGAACGGATCCGGGTCGGCGCGGGCGGCAAAGTCGCCTCCGGAAACGACATCATCAAGCGACTGATCCAGGGCGCCGACTACACCAACTCGGCCCGGTCGATGATGATGGCGACGGGCTGCATCCAATCTCAGCGGTGCCACACCAACCACTGCCCGGTCGGCGTGGCAACCCAGGATCCATTTCGGGCCCGCGCCCTCGACGTCGCAGACAAGAGTGAACGGGTCTACAACTACCAGCGCGCGACCGTCGCGCAGGCTATGCGAATGATGGGCTCGATGGGGGTCTCGGAACTGTCGATGCTCAACCCGCAGATGCTGCGCAAACGGGTGTCACCCACCGAACAACGTTCCTACGCCGAGCTTTACGAGTGGCTAGAACCGGGCGTATTGCTCAATCACGCACCGCCGAGTTGGCGTGCGGACTGGGAAATCGCCGACCCGGACTGCTATGCGCCCGCCGGCAGCAGGATAAACGCGAGCAGCCCCACCTAATCAGTGCCAGCGGGCTTGATGGTCGGCGTGGGTGCCCAGATATGCACCGGGGCCGAATAACTCGTCGTAGAAGTCCGTATCGAGGTGTTGGGCCTGCAGGTACATCAGGACGTGCACTGTCGGAACGGTGCCGGGTAGCTTGCCGAACGTGTCGTAGATGTACGACGCTTCGGCGGTCACCAATTCCTGGATGCCCTCCGCCGGCAGCGCCGAGCCACGCACCTTCGCACTATCCGACCATGGGCCGGGCGTATCGGGATGAAAAGGGCCGCCCGCGCTGAACTTTCGCTCGACCAGTTTCTCCACTCCGGCCGCGATCGACGGCACGTGCGGCGGGCTGAGCGTCTCGAAATACCCCGGCAGCCCGGTGACGTTCGGGAAAGGCCACCGATCATCGTGGTCGGCGACGAACCCCAGGCCGGGAGCTCTCGGATCACCTGAGCCGCCCAGCACGGACAACCGGTCCAGCCCGTCGTAGGTCCAGCCGCCCAGACCCATGGCCTGCAATGCCAGCACCCCGTTGTTGGCGGCGATCGCGAGTTCGGCGCTGGCCTCGGTGATCGTGTACTGCTCGACGAATGACAGCGGAAGCGGGTCATCGGCATGGGAAAGAGATGAAAACCGTTCCAGGCCAGGGATGTTGCGGCCGTTGATGTCGTCGACGATCGGGTAACCATTGGCCGCGAAGAACCACAGATTCTCCATCAGGTGTTCGGCGAGATCGGCCACCGGGAAGGCCAGCAGACTGCCCGGGTGATTGCCGATCCAGGTGTT
>CBAAAS010000184.1:0-6217 GCA_964658855.1 uncultured Mycobacterium sp. | reverse complement strand
TCACCGATCTGCGGCTGCGGGCCCGCGGCCTGGACCCCGTCGAGACCGCCGATGAGTACGAGGCGGCCTGGCACGAAGAGCTGCCGGTCGTCAAGGCCGAGGCCGCTGCGGAAGCCAAAGAGGTAACCGAAGCCGGCGGGCTCTACGTGCTGGGCACCGAGCGGCACGAGTCGCGCCGTATCGACAACCAGCTGCGTGGCCGCTCGGGTCGCCAGGGTGACCCGGGTGAGTCGCGGTTTTACCTGTCACTGGGCGACGAGTTGATGCGCCGCTTCAACGGCGCAGCGCTGGAATCGCTGCTGACCCGGCTGAACCTGCCCGACGATGTGCCGATCGAGGCCAAGATGGTGACCCGGGCGATCAAGAGCGCCCAGACCCAGGTCGAGCAGCAGAACTTCGAGGTCAGAAAGAACGTCCTCAAGTACGACGAGGTGATGAACCTGCAGCGCAAGGTCATCTACGCGGAACGTCGACGCATCCTCGAGGGCGAGAACCTGCAGCAGCAGGCCCACGACATGCTCGTCGCTGTGATCACGGCTTACGTCGACGGCGCCACCGCCGCGGGCTATGCCGAGGACTGGGATCTGGAGAAGCTCTGGGAAGCCCTCAAAACGCTGTACCCGGTCGGCATTGACCACCACGCCCTGATCGACTCCGACGCTATCGGAGAGCCCGGCGAGCTGACCCGCGAGGAACTGCTCGACGCGCTGGTCGAGGACGCCGAGCACGCGTATGCGAGGCGAGAAGCCGAACTCGAGGAATTGGCCGGCGAGGGCGCGATGCGTCAACTGGAACGCAACGTGTTACTCAGCGTCATCGACCGCAAGTGGCGCGAGCATCTCTATGAGATGGACTACCTCAAAGAGGGCATCGGCCTGCGTGCGATGGCGCAGCGCGATCCGCTGGTCGAATATCAGCGTGAAGGCTTCGACATGTTCGCCGGGATGCTGGACGGACTCAAAGAAGAGTCGGTCGGTTTCCTGTTCAACGTTTCCGTCGAGGCGGTTCCCCCGCAGCAGGTCGGACCTGTCGACGAGCCGGACGGCCTGGCCGAGTTCGCCGCCGCCGCGGCGGGCGCGCAGAAGCGCAGTGGTGCCGCGCGCGAGCCGGCGCCTGCGTTGCGCGCCAAGGGAATTGACAACGAGGCAGCCCAGTTGACCTACACCGGCCCCGCCGAAGACGGCTCGGCGCAGGTGCAGGGCAACGGTGACAAGTCGCAGGCCGGTGGCGGTTCGCGCCGCGACCGTCGCGAGGCCGCCCGGCGGCAGGGCAAGCACGCCAAGGCCAAACGTAGGTAACACCGCCCGGCGCGCCTAACCGATGTGCAGCGCGACCACCTGCCAACGTCCGGCCAACTGTTCGATGCGGCAGGCGATGGCATGCATGCGCTGCCCGCGGCTGTAGCTGCCGAACACCTCGGCCGCGGTGTTCGGCCCATTCACCGCTTGCAGTCGCACCCGGCGTAACACCGCGACCCCGTTCTGGCTGCCCATCAGCCGATTGGCCGACAGCACCGAGTCGACGAGACCCGCGGCCAGCAATCCGTTCAGCTGAGCGATCGGGCGGCGACGGTCGATGACTTCCAGTACCCGTCTCATCGCTGCGTCGGCGAAGCTCGCCGCCTGCCGCATCGGCAACGACATGGTGGGTGCGGTGGGTGTCGGATGCCGTTGTGGCACATTGGTATTGCGCTTCCGCAAGGTCGTCGGCGAGGGTGGCCGGCACTGCCGGACATCGCGGGCGGGCGGTTCGCAGTCGACGACGGGGGTGACCGCGAATGCGGCCCCGTCCAAGGAGCTTTTCTCTGGTGAGCTCGAGTTGGTCGACACAGTTCTCCCGCACGTTTGAAGGGCCACTAGACGTTGGCCTGCTGGAGAGGGGCAGACAGTGTGACGATGATCGCACAACCGTCGCTTTTGCGTGCTCGCCCGGTGCCGGGCTCGGACAGACGGTTAGCGTGTGCGGCATATTGGTCGGTGAAGCAATCTGCAAGGGATGTGAAGGGGAGAGTCGACGTGACCCGGTTGTCCGCTTCGGACGCCTCCTTCTACCAGCTGGAGAACTCGGCGACTCCGCTGTACGTCGGCACCTTGTCGATCCTGCGTCAGCCGCGCGCCGGGTTGAGCTATGAGACCTTGCTGGCCGCCGTCGAGCGGCAGTTGCCGAAGGTGCCGCGGTACCGGCAGAAGGTCCGCGAGATCACCATGCGGCTGGCCCGGCCGGTCTGGGTCGACGATGACGATTTCGACATCACCTATCACGTCCGGCGCTCGGCGCTGCCGTCGCCGGGCAGCGACGAACAACTTCACGAGTTGATCGGCAGGCTGGCCGCCCGGCCACTGGACAAGTCGCGACCGCTCTGGGAGATGTATCTGGTGGAGGGCCTGGCCAAGAACCGGCTGGCGCTCTACACCAAGTCGCATCAGGCGCTGATCAACGGCATGGGCGCGGTGGAGATCAGCCACGTCATCGCCGACCGCAACCGCCGCCCGCCGCCGTTCGTCGAAGACATCTGGATACCCGGCCGCGAACCTGGCCGGGCGCGGCTGCTGCTCGGCGCGGTCGGCGACTGGGCCACCCGCCCGCAGGCACAGCTGAAGGCCGTCCACGGCGGGGTCGTCGATCTGCTGACAAACTCCGGCCAACTGGCGGACGCCGGCCGCCGGATGTTCGACGTCGCCCGGACGCTGGCGCGCGGCTCGGCGCCGCGCAGCCCGCTGAACGCCACGGTGTCGCGCAATCGGCGTTACACGGTGGCGTGCGGACGACTCGACGATTACCGGGCCATCCGTTCGCGGTACAACTGCGACGTCAACGATGTGGTGCTGGCGGTGATCACCGGCGCGCTGCGCAGCTGGCTGTCGTCTCGCGGCGAGCCACCCGCACCGACCGCGACCATACGGGCGATGGCGCCGCTGCCGGTCTACGAAGCGTTGGACTCGTCGAGCCGGGGCCAGGCCATCAGCCAGGTCGCGCCGTTCCTGGTCGAACTACCGGTTGGCGAAAGCAACACCGTGGTGCGGTTGTCCCAGATCGCCCATGCCACCGAAACCAATCCGACCGCGGCCAGCCTCGTCGATGCCCGCACCATCGCGACGCTGTCCGGGTTTGCGCCGCCGACCTTGCACGCCATGGGAATTCGCGTGGCGACCGGCTTGTCGTCGCGGTTGTTCAACCTGTTGATCACCAACGCGCCGGGTGCTCAGGCGCAGATGTACGTCGCGGGCGCCAAGCTGCTCGAGACCTACGCGGTGCCGCCACTGCTGAACAATCAGGTGTTGGCCATCGGGGTGACGTCCTACAACGGCATGTTGTATTTCGGCATCAACGCCGATCGCGAAGCGATGAGCGACGTCGACATGCTGCCGGCGCTGCTGGCCGAATCGCTCGAAGAACTGCTGGAAGCCGCGCGGTAGAGCAGTCTCTCGCCGAGAAAGAAGTGCCTGCGCGCCTTACGATTCATCAGCATGAGCAGCAGCGGATCGACCAACGGTAAGCCGGCCAAGACCAAGACGCCGAAAAAGGCGAAGCCGACCAAGGCGCAGAAGATTCCCGATGATGCCTACGAGGCCGAGATATTCAGGCTGCAAACGGAATTCGTGAAGCTGCAGGAATGGGTGAAGTTCTCCGGCGCCCGGGTCGTGGTGATCTTCGAAGGCCGCGACGGCGCGGGCAAGGGCGGGACGATCAAACGCATCACCGAATATCTCAATCCCCGCATCGTGCGAATCGCTGCGCTACCCGCCCCGAATGACCGCGAACGCGGGCAGTGGTATTACCAGCGCTACATCGCGCAGTTGCCCGCCAAAGGGGAGATCGTGCTCTTCGACCGGTCCTGGTACAACCGCGCCGGCGTCGAGAAAGTGATGGGATTCTGTACCCCTCAAGAGCACGCGCTGTTCCTGCGGCAAACCCCGATCTTCGAGCAGATGCTCATCGAAGAAGGGGTCCTGCTGCGCAAATACTGGTTCTCGGTCTCCGATGACGAGCAGCTACGCCGCTTCAAAGGGAGACTGAATGACCCTGTGCGGCAATGGAAATTGAGCCCGATGGATGTGGAGTCGCTCAATCGGTGGGAAGATTATTCGCGCGCCAAAGACGAGATGATGGTGCACACCGATACGCCCGGTAGCCCATGGTTCGTCGTCGAGTCGGACATCAAAAAACACGCCCGGTTGAACATGATGGCGCATCTGCTGTCCACCATCGACTATCACGAGGTTGAGCGGCCGAAGGTCAAACTGCCCGACCATCGCGAGGTCAGCGGAAACTATGTACGGCCGCCGCGCGAGTTGTCGACGTATGTGGATGATCATGTGGCAACGTTGATGGCCCACATGGAGAAAGCTGGATAACCGCTTACTGATGCGCATTTACATTCCGGTGACGCTGGCAATGCTTCAGCAACTCGTCACCGACGGTTCGCTACGACCGGTGAGCGGTACCGCTTTCGCAGTGACCCCCAAATTGCGCGAGGCCTACGCCGAGGGCGGCGACGACGAGCTCGGCGAGGTCGCGCTGCGGGAGGCGGCGCTGGCGTCGCTGCGGCTGCTGGCCGGCGCCACCGACGGGCGAGACGGGCTGGACGGTCCCGAGGACGACACGCTGCCGCCGCGACGCGCGGTGCTGGTTGCCGATGTCAGCGATGTCACATTGCGACCGGATCTCGATGACGCGGTGGTGCGGATCGCTGCTCCGGTGACCATGGATGAGGTGGTCGCGGCGTTCGTCGACAACGCCGCGGCGGAAGAACGGGTCCAGGCGGCGGTCGAGGTCATCGACGCCGCCGATCTGGGCGACGAGGACGCGGAGCTGACGGTCGGCGACGCTCAGGATCACGATCTGGCCTGGTACGCCGTCCAAGAACTGCCATTCCTGCTCGAGCTGCTTTAGCGCCCTGCGACCGCGCGTGCCGCGAGGCGGCGTGCGGAACCTGCCGCTCAAGCCTACCTACGGTGCCGTAAGTTACGGTACCGTAGGTTCTGTCCCGAGCGAGCAGGAGTTTCCTCAATGGACAGAAAAACATCCAGAGCCGCGAAGCAGGGCATCGAGACCAGGCCCATTACGCTGGCCGGAGTGGACACACACCCCGGCTGGCATGCGTTGAGAACTGTGGCCCGACGCATCACGACGCCGCTGCTTCCTGACGACTACCTGCGACTGGCCAATCCGCTGTGGTCTGCGCGTGAGCTGCGCGGCCGCATCCTGGAAGTCCGGCGGGAAACGCGGGACTCGGCGACGCTGGTCATCAAGCCTGGCTGGGGTTTCAGCTTCGACTACGAATCCGGCCAATACATCGGCATCGGACTGCTGGTCGACGGCCGGTGGCGCTGGCGCTCGTATTCATTGACGTCCAGCCCGCGGACACGGCCAGCCAATCAGGCGCGGCCGCACCGCAGCACCCGGACGGTGACGATCACGGTGAAGGCGATGCCCGAGGGATTTCTGTCGACGCACCTGGTCGACGGGGTTCAACCGGGGACGATCGTGCGACTGGCCGCGCCGCAGGGCAATTTCGTGCTGCCCGATCCGGCGCCCCCGGCCGTGCTGTTCCTCACCGCCGGCTCGGGCATCACACCGGTGATGTCGATGCTGCGCACGCTGATCCGTCGCGATCAGATCACCGACGTCGTCCACCTGCATTCGGCGCCCACCGCCGACGATGTGATGTTCGGCTCCGAACTCGGGCGGCTGGCCGGCAACCACCCGGGGTACCGGCTGCAATTGCGTGCGACGCGCACCGAGGGGCGGCTGGATCTCTCCCAGCTCGACGCCGAGGTGCCGGACTGGCGCGAACGGCAGACCTGGGCTTGCGGACCCGAGGCCATGCTCAACTCGGCCGAGCAGGCCTGGTCGGCGGCCGGCCTCAAGGACCATCTGCACCTGGAGCGGTTCGCGGCGTCGAAGGCACCGCCGGCTGGTGCGGGCGGCACGGTCACGTTCGCCCAGAGCGGCAAAAGCATCTTCGCGGATGCAGCGACGTCGCTGATGGATGCCGGTGAGCAGCTAGGCGTGCGGATGCCGTTTGGCTGCCGAATGGGTATCTGCCAGTCCTGCGTGGTCACGCTGGCTGAAGGCCACGCCCGCGACCTGCGATCCGGTTCGGATCGTGAGCCCGGGACCCGCGTTCAGACCTGTACTTCTGCTGCATCGGGCGATTGCACACTAGACGTCTGAGGGTTACCCGCTGGTAACCTACGCTTTCGTAGGTTACGAT
>CBAAAS010000183.1:0-6218 GCA_964658855.1 uncultured Mycobacterium sp. | reverse complement strand
GTCGGATCTGCGCCGTGCCTACGAGACGGCCGTCGCGTTGCAGGAGCGCACCGGTCTGCCGGTGCGGTCCGACGACCGGCTGCGCGAGACGCACCTCGGCGATTGGCAAGGCATGACCCACACCGAGATCGACGCGATAGCGCCAGGTGCCAGGCTGGCGTGGCGCGACGACGCCAGGTGGGCGCCGCACGGCGGGGAGAACCGGGTCGACGTGGCCGCACGCAGCGTGCCGCTGGTCGCCGAGCTGGTCGCCGGTGAGCCCGAGTGGGGCGCCGACGTCGACCCGGCACGGCCGGTGGTGCTGGTCGCCCACGGCGGTCTGATCGCCGCGCTGACCGCGGCACTGCTGCGGCTACCGGTCGACAACTGGCCGGCGTTGGGCGGCATGGGCAATGCCAGTTGGACGCAGCTGTCCGGGCACACTGTCGCCGGGGCAGGGGCCGACGGCGCTGGGGACCCCGACGCCTTCGACGCCATCCGGTGGCGGCTCGATGTATGGAACGCATCGGCACAGGTTGCGGGCGATGTCCTCTGAGCCTCGCCCGATCCTGCTGGTCTTCGCCGACTCGCTGGCCTACTACGGACCGACCGGCGGGCTTCCGTCCGACGATCCGCGTATCTGGCCCAATATTGTTGCCAAACAACTCGATTGGGACTTGGAGCTGATCGGCCGCATCGGGTGGACATGCCGGGATGTCTGGTGGGCGGCCACCCAGGATCCGCGATCCTGGGCAGCCCTGCCCCGGGCCGGGGCGGTGGTATTCGCGACGAGTGGGATGGATTCGCTGCCTTCGCCGGTGCCCACCGCGCTGCGGGAGCTCATCCGCTATGTACGCCCACCGTGGCTGCGCCGTTGGGTTCGAAACGGGCACGGCTGGCTACAGCCACGGCTGTCGCGGGTGGCAAGGTCCGCGCTTCCGCCGCACCTCAGTGCCGAGTACCTCGAAGAAACCCGTGGCGCAATCGATTTCAACCGGCCCGGCATACCGATGGTGGCATCTCTGCCGTCGGTGCACATCGCCGAGGCCTACGGAAAGGCCCATCATGGGCGGGCCGGCACCGTCGCGGCGATCACCCAGTGGGCCAACGAGCACGATGTCGCGCTGGTCGACCTGAAGGCCGCCGTCGCCGACGAGGTGATGAGTGGTCGCGGCAATCCCGATGGCATTCACTGGAATTTCGAAGCGCACCGGGCAGTCGCGGAGTTGATGCTGAAGGCGCTCGCTGAGGCCGGCGTGGCGACGACGAAACCGCACGGCTGAGTTCATGCCCGTTGTCGTCGTCACCGATTCGTCGGCACGCCTTCCCGGCGAGTGGCGCCGGCAATGGGGGATACGCGAAGTCCCGCTGCACATCCTGCTCGACGACATCGATCTGCGTGACGGCGTGGACGAGATTCCGGAAGATATCCACGAGCACGGTCACGCCACGACGGCCGCCGCGACACCCGCCGAGTTGGCCGCGGTCTATCGGCAGGCGTTGGCAGACAGCGGCGGCGACGGTGTGGTGGCTGTGCACCTGTCCGAGGCGCTGTCGGGAACGCTGAACGCCGCCGAGTCCGTTGCTGCTGAGATCGGTTCGGAAATAAGAGTTCTCGACTCGAAGTTCACCGGGATGAACACCGGCTTCATCGCGATGGCGGCGGCGCGGGCGGCTTCCGGTGGCGCCGACCTGGTCGCCGCGGCCGCCGCGTCCGCGACAGAGCGCAACCACGGGTTCATCGTCGTGCATCAGCTGGACAATCTGCGGCGTAGCGGACGCATCGGCGGCGCGGGTGCCTGGCTGGGCACCAAGCTGTCACTGAAGCCGCTGTTGCGTATTGACGATGGCAAACTGGTTCTCGCGCAACGAGTTCGGACGGCCAACAAGGCTGTCGCGACGATGATCGACCGGGTCTGTGAGATTGTCGGAGAACGGCCCGCCTCGATCGCGGTGCATCATGTCGCCAACCCCGACGGCGCGCAGAACCTGGTTGCCGCGTTGGCCGAGCGGTTGCCCGGTTGCGGGCCGGCGATTGTCACCGGGCTGGGCCCGGTGCTGGCTTTACACGTCGGCGCCGGCGCGCTCGGCGTCTGCGTGGAACTGAACGACTAGCTCGTCACGACTTCTGCACGGCCAGCGGCGCGGTGTTTGCGTCGTCGGTGACGGCCGACGCCGGCTTCGGCTTGGCGTGATCGCCACGGGGGTGGACCACCAGCGGCCACCAGAACCAGCGGCCGAGCAGGGTCGCCAGCGATGGCATGAACAGCGTTCGCACGACCAGGGTGTCGAGCAGCAGACCGATGCAGACCGTCGAGCCGAACTGACCCAACACGGTCAGCTCACTGCCCAGCATGGCTGCCATCGTGAAGGCGAACACCAGGCCGGCTGACGTCACCACCGCGCCGGTGCCGGCCATCGACCGGATGTATCCGGTCTTGAGGCCCGCATGTATCTCCTCTTTGAATCGCGACACCAGTAGCAGGTTGTAGTCCGAGCCGACGGCCAGCAGGATGATGACCGACAGCGCCATCACGATCCAGTGGATGTGAATCCCGAGCAGGTCCTGCCAGATCAACACCGACAAACCGAACGACGCGGCGATCGAACTGCTCGCCGTCCCGACGATCACCAGGGCGGCCACCACACTTCGGGTGAGCAGCAGCATGATCATGAAGATCAGCGTCAACGCCGACACCACCGCGATCATCAGGTCGTACTTCTCACCGTCGGCCATGTCCCGGAACGTGGCGGCGGTTCCCCCGAGGTACACCTTGGCGTCCGACAGCGAGGACTGCTTGAGCCCTTCCTGGGCGGCGGTCCGCTCGGCGCCGACCCGGTCGATGCCCTCTGGCGTCATCGGGTCGTTCTGGTGAGTGATGAAGAACCGCACCGACTTTCCATCGGGGGAGAAGAACATCTTCACACCGCGAATGAACTCCGGGTTGGAGAACGCCTCGGGCGGCAGGTAGAAGAAGTCGTCGTTCTGCGACTTGTCGAAGCTCTGCCCCATCACGATGGAGGTGTTACTCATCGCCTCCATCTGGTCGATCATCGCTTTGAAGGTCTGGTACATGGTCAGCGTCAGACCATGCGTCGTCTTCAACGTCTCGAGCATGATCGGGATCAGCTGCTCCAGCTCGTGGGAGGCGGCCGCGGTGCGGGTGATGTCGCCGGAGAGCTCGTGAAACTTCTCGGCGAGCTGGTCGAATCCGTCGATCGAGTCGAACAACGACCGAAAAGAGATACAGACCGGGATGTCGTAGCAGTGCTTCTCCCAGTAGAAGTAGCTGCGAATCGGCCGGTAGAAGTCTTCGAAGTCGGCGATGTGATCCCGCAGGGTGTCGGTGATCTCCGAGGTCTCCTGCGTGGTTTTCGCGCTGTCGAGCGCGGCAGTCGCCAGATCGTGGGTGACCTTCGCTTGCCGGGTGGTCACGTCGATCATGATCTGCATCTCGTCGGCCATCTTCAGAATGTCGGCCATTCTGTCTTTCAGAAACTTCATGTTCTGCATGGTCGTCTGGCTCTGGATGCTGTTCTGGAACGGAATTGAGCTGTGCTGGATGGGAATTCCCAATGGCCGGGTGATGTCCTGGATCATCGCGATGCCGACCGTGCGGATCTCGTTCTTGGCGACCTTGTCCAGCACCAGCATGTCGGAGGTGTTGCGCATGTCGTGGTCGGACTCGATCATCAGCAGGTCCGGGTTCATCCGCGCCTCGGAGAAGTGCCGGTCGGCAGCGGCATAGCCGACATTGGACGGCGCCGTCTCCGGCAAGTAGTGCCGGTCGTTGTAGCTCGTCTTGAAGCCCGGCAGTGCGACCATTCCGACCAGAACCACGGCGGTACTGACTGCGAAAATCGGTGCGGGCCAACGAACGACGGCAGTTCCGACCCGTCGCCACAGCTTGCCTCGGGCCTGACTCTTCTTCTCGAACAGGCCGAATTTACTGCCAAGGAACACGATCGCGGGCCCGAGCGTCAGACCGGCCAATACGACCACCAGCATGCCGATGGCCACCGGTGCGCCCATCGTGGAGAACCACGGCAACCGGCAGAAGCTCAGGCAGTATGTCGCACCGGCGATGGTGAGTCCGGATCCCAGCACGACGGGCGCGACGCCCTTGAATGTGGTGTAGTACGCGGCTTCTCGGTCTTCGCCCTCACGGCGCGCCTCCTGATAGCGGCCGACCAGGAAGATCCCGTAGTCCGTGCCGGCCGCGATCGCCAGCATCGTCAAGATGTTCGCGGCGAAGGTGGTGAGCCCAAATGCGTTGTTGTAACCGAGGACTGCGACGATGCCGCGGGCACAGGCCAACGAAACGAACGTCATGAACAGCTGGATCAGCGTGGTGACGATCGAGCGGTAGACCAGCAACAGCATGATCGCGATCGCGCCGAGGGTGAACAGCGTGATCTTGGCCAGGCTGGCGTTGCCGATGACGTGCATGTCGTCGGAGAGTGCCGCGGGCCCGGTCACGTAGGCCTTGACCCCGGGCGGTGCTTTCTCTTCGTCGACGACCTTGCGCACGGCATCGACCGAGTCGTTGGCCTGGGTGGTGCCCTGGTTACCGGCGATGTTGGCCTGCACGTAGGCGCCCTTGGCATCGGCGCTCTGCGCTCCCGCCGCGGTAAACCGGTCGCCCCAGAAGTCCTGGAGGTGCTGCACGTGGGTGGTGTCTTTGCGCAGCTTGCGGACGATGTCGTCGTAATAGTGGTGTGCGGCGTCGTCAAGTGGCTTTTGGCTTTCCACCACGATCATCACCGTGCTGTTGGAGTTGAACTCCTGAAAGTTGTGTCCCATCCGCATCATCGCCGTCATCGACGGTGCGTCCAGGGGAGCCATCGGTGCCGAGTGCGCCTCACCGACGACTTCCAGCGTCGGGACCGCGACGTTGACGATGACGGTCAACACGACCCAGCCGATGATGATCGGGATCGCGAGGATACGGATCATGTGTGGCAGGAATGGGTGGTGCGGACTGGCTTCGGTCTCGGTGGTTGTTGCGGTCTCGCGGTTGCTCATGCGGACTTCACCAGGCAGAAGGTCTGAGCGTTGTGCCCATCGGAACTCTGGTGTTCGCGTAGCTCCCCGTCGACGGTGATGCGGCAACCGATGTATCCGCCGTCGGTCTGGGCCATGATGTTGGCGCTCACCGTGGGCAGCGTTGTCGACACGGTGAACGACCAGGGCAGCGGTGCATCGTTGATTTGGTGAGTGTTCGCGTCGGCGTCCCAGTAGTTGATGTTGGCGGTGGTACCGGGCGCGCCGAAAATCTCGTATTTCACGACTTTCGGGTTGAACTGCACGATCTTGATTCCAGCTCCTGAATTCGCGTTGAGATCCTGCGAGGCGAAGACCTTGTGCAACCGCGTCACGGCGAGCGTGGAAACCGACAGCACGGCGATGAGCAACAGTGGTATCCAGGCACGTTTGAGCACACCGCCGACCGATATCGCCTTCACTCGGTCTCCTCCCTGCCGGACGTCCGCAAGCGCTTCAACGGCGTATCCACTCCGCCGCTAACGAAGTCGATAGATCGAGCCAACACATCGACGATCGTCAAGGATGCAGCCAGAACCTTCGCTCGGCTAACGATGCTAAAGCATAGGGCACGCATGCGTTCTGCAAGGTACCTCACGCGATTGTGTTTGACGCGGAATCCGCGATGCTATTGCTGATGCGGGCGGGCGGCGTGCCGCCACTAACGGGTCGAGTTCGTCAGCGCTTTCGGGCAGCCGAGACGGCTGGTTTCACCAGGGGCGCTGTGCTCGGCGCGCCAGCGCTGTCAAGCCTTGGCCGACGTTGTTGAAACGGGCACCGAGTCTCTGGAGCCTCGTCGCTGATCGCGCTGGCTCAGGCGCCTTCCCCTAGCAGGGCGGCGCCTTGGGGTGGCACAGCGTGTCGTTGGGCGATTCCTGCTTTTGGTTCTGATTCTGGTTCTGGTTGTTTGGCTTTGGGTTCTGATTGTTTTGGTTGTTGTTGTTATTCGTACGACCGCGGTTGTTATTATTGTTAGTATGTGTGTTAGCACGATACTCAACTCGATTAAGATTAATATTTTCCTCTAACCTAAGCTGCCCGCCCGATAAGTTATACAGATCTGCTAATATGCTCTCGTCGGTTACCGAATCTTTATTCCATTGCACGTAAGCCATCTTCATAAAGTTAGCTACCGCTTGCACCATGTGGCGTTTACGCTCCGGATCGTCAATACTTTTAGCCTTCTCGATCATCA
>CBAAAS010000182.1:0-6230 GCA_964658855.1 uncultured Mycobacterium sp. | reverse complement strand
TCAGCCCCGGGGGGTCGGGCTGATACACCCTCGGCTAAGCCGAGTGATGCTTACTATACACATGACAGTGTTACGCAGCGCAAGGGTTGTCGGCCAGAAATAAGTAACGCCTTTAAGTAGCTGAACGATCGGTCTCAAAACCTTCGTGATCGTCAAAACAATGTCTGACCGGCTCTTTTGTCGACAGCGTCGCGATTTGCCCGCGCACCGCCCTATGCTGGGGCGGTGACCGTCTCCGACTCGGCCGCTGACCAGCAAACTTCGTCGACGCCCACCGGTCCTACCGCGCGCACGGCGGCTTTCTTCGATCTCGACAAGACGATCATTGCCAAATCCAGCACGCTGGCGTTCAGCAAACCCTTCTTCGCGCAGGGTCTGATCAATCGGCGGGCCGTCCTCAAGTCGAGCTACGCCCAGTTCTTGTTTCTGCTCTCCGGCGCCGACCACGACCAGATGGATCGGATGCGCATTCATCTGACCAACATGTGCACCGGCTGGGACGTCGAGCAGATCAGGACGATCGTCAACGAGACCTTGCACGACATCGTCACGCCGCTGGTGTTCGCCGAGGCCGCCGACCTGATCGCCAGCCACAAACTGTGCGGCCGCGACGTCGTGGTGGTGTCGGCATCCGGCGAGGAACTGGTGGCGCCGATCGCGCGCGCACTGGGAGCCACCCACGCGATGGCGACCAAGATGGTTGTCGAGGACGGCAAGTACACCGGCGAGATCGGGTTTTACTGCTTCGGCGAGGGCAAGGTGCAGGCGATTCGCGAGTTGGCCGCACGCGAGGGCTACCCGCTCGAGCACTGCTACGCCTACTCCGATTCGATCACCGACATGCCGATGCTCGAGGTCGTCGGGCATCCGAGCGTGGTCAATCCCGACCGCGCGCTGCGCCGCGAAGCCACCGCCCGCGACTGGCCGGTGTTGGCGTTCTCCCGGCCGGTGTCGCTACGTGACCGCATACCGGCGCCCTCGGGAGCGGCTGTCGCCACCACCGCCGCGGTGGGAATCAGCGCGCTGGCCGCCGGTGCGCTGACCTATTCGCTGCTGCGCCGGCTGTCGCTTTAGTACGCCCAGCAAACTTTCGTTGTCACGGGTCGGCATCGCTTTGGCGTTTTCCTGACATTTGCCCCTTGCTGTGACCGGGGTCACGGAGTACAAAGGATTTACGGAAGTCCGGTACGGCCAAGATCGGTCCGGAAGAGAAGGGCCGATCTCCCGAACGGGGCAACCGAGCACGGTTCCCGGCACCCACGCGAAGTCATAGCCGCGATAATGGCAAAAGTGTTGCGGGCCTGCGTAATTGCGAACAGCGAGCGGTATCGACGGCCCTTTGGGTGGGGCGGCGACCGCAAGCATCGCAAGATCGCCGAGGCCACCCCACGCAACCCTCAGATGCACGCTTGGTAACCGAGATCCGTGCTAGCGGGCGGCGAGCCGAAATCCTTCGGTACGCCGCCCGCTTTATTAGTTCTGGTGCCCGGAATCGCCCTGCCCGGTCAGCGTTTCAGCAATCGCCAGCGCCTCTTGCGCGCCGGTGCGCATTGCGCGGCAGGACAACACCAGCCAAGCGGCCATCCCCTCGGGCGTTCCGGCCGCGAACCCGGCCGTCGCCTCGCGGTAGTCCGCCGCTCGACGCATCCAGCCGACCTCTGGCACCCCCAGCCCGTGCGGGTCGAGCCCGGTGGCGATGGTGACCAACCGAGACACCGCGCGCGCCACCACTCCATCCGCGGTGCCGAACGGCGCCAGGGTGAGCAGCTCTCCGTGCGCGACGGCAGCGATCACCGGGGCGGGCGCCTTCGTGCCGCCGGAGACGATCCGGGCGAGCAGCTCCAGACGCGGTCCGACATCGGGTTCGGAGCGCGGCCGGCCCAGCCGGCTCTCGTCGACGCGGTCAGCCGCGGCCAGCATGTGCAACCGGGCCAGCGCCTGCAACGGCGCGCGCTGCCACACCCCGACCAGGTTGGTCTCACCGCCCTCCAGCGCCTGCGCGACGCGCAGTGCCCCTGCGAAGACCGGGTCGGTGATGGCGGATACGTCGAGCTGATCGTCGAGTTTGCGGCCACCACCGTCCAGTACCGCCGACGCTCTGGCCGCCCGCAGCGCGGCCTCGGCGGCGGTCACCGGCCAGCGCCGCAGGTTGGCGCGGTGGCGGTGCGCCCGGCCGAGTGCCTCACGCGCTTGTTCGCTGGCGGCAGCGACTCCGGGCAGGTCCATCAGCGGAGCAAGAGGGTCGGGGGTCATCGGCTCTCACCATAGCCAGCGCCGGCGCCCGGAACCGCGGCCAGGAGCTGGCGGGTGTATTCGTGCTGGGGCCGGGCGAATACATCCTCGGTGGCCGCGTGTTCGACCACCCGGCCCGCCTGCATCACCATCACCTCGTCGGCGATCTGCCGGATGACCGCCAGGTCGTGGCTGATGAACAGATACGTCAGGCCCAGCGCATCCTGCAGTTCCGCCAGCAGATCCAGGATCTGCGCCTGCACCACGACGTCGAGTGCCGAGACGGCCTCGTCACAGACCACCACCTCGGGCCGCAGCGCCAGCGCCCGCGCGATCGCCACCCGCTGGCGCTGTCCCCCGGATAACTCTCGCGGGCGCCGACTCAGCAGCGACGACGGAAGCGCAACCTGCGCCGCAAGTTCACGGACGCTCTGCTGGCGTTGACGGCGATCACCGATCCGATGGATCCGCAGCGGCTCCTCGATGATCTGCGATACCGAGTACATCGGATCCAAACTGCCGTAAGGGTTCTGGAACACCGGCTGGATCTTGCGACGAAACGCCAGCGTCCCGCGCCGGCTGAGCGATGCGGCGTCGGAGACATCGGCCCCGTCGAAAACCACTGTGCCCGAGCTCGGTTGCAAGAGGCCAAGCACCATTCGGGCCAGGGTGGATTTCCCGGATCCGGATTCGCCGGCGACCGCCAGCGTGGTACCGCGCCGCAGCCGGAACGCGACATCGTCGACGGCTCGCACCTCCGAAACACGCCACGGCACGTGCTGCGAGGACCGGTAGATCTTGGTCAGCCCGGAGGCGACGATCACGTCCGCCGAGTCCTCGGGTACTACCCGGCGTGCGGTGGGAGCAGCACGCAACGATGGCGCCGCCGCCACCAGGCGTTGCGTATAGGAATGCTGCGGCTCGTGCAGAATCGTCTGCGCCGGACCGGTTTCCACCACCTGACCCTGGTTCATCACGATCAGCTGTGCGGCCCGTTCGGCGGCCAGCGCCAAGTCGTGGGTGATCAGCAGTACCGCGGTACCCAGTTCGGCGGCAAGCTGCTCCAGATGATCGAGGACGCGGCGCTGCACGGTGACGTCGAGGGCAGAGGTCGGCTCGTCAGCGATCAGTAGCCGAGGCCGGCCGGCCAGCCCGATGGCGATCAGCGCGCGTTGACACATTCCGCCGGACAGCTGATGTGGATACTGCCGGGCCCGCAAGCCCGGCTCGGGCAGACCGGCATCGGCCAGTAATTGGACCACCGGACGATCGATGTTGTTTGCGCGCAATGCTTCTCGTACTTGAAACCCAATCTTCCAGACCGGGTTCAGGTTGGTCATCGGATCCTGTGGCACGTAGCCGATCCCACTGCCCCGGACGGCCCGGAGCTGCCGCCGGGTGGCAGCGGTGAGGTCGACTCCGTCGAACTCGATGCGTCCTGCGGTGATGCGCCCACCCGGCGGAAGCAGCCCGAGAATCGCGGCGGCGGTGGTGGACTTCCCCGAACCCGACTCGCCGACGATCGCCACGGTCTCGCCAGCGCGCACCTCGAGGTCCACGCCCCGCACCGCCGGATCACCATCGCCGAAGCGGACTTCGAGTCCGGCGACGCTCAGCAGGGGTGAACCGGACGTCATGGGCGCCATGCCCGCGACGACGGATCCAGGGCGTCCCGCAGCACGTCGCCCATGATCATGAACGCCAACACGGTGATCGCCAGCGCGCCGGCGGGATAGAACAAAATCGGCGAGCCGGCGCGTAGTCGAATCTGGTCGACGTTGATGTCACCACCCCACGACACGACCGACGGCGGCAACCCGACCCCAAGATACGACAGCGTCGCCTCGGTGACGATGAACAATCCGAGTGCGATGGTGGAGACCGCGATCACCGGACCGATCGCATTGGGCAGCACATGCCGTAGCAGGATGCCGAACCTGTTGAGCCCGAGAGCTTTCGCTGCCAGCACGTAGTCGCTGCCGCGCACCGCGAGCACAGCGCCGCGGGTTATCCGCGCGATCTGCGGCCAACCGAACAGCGCGAGGATCACGATCACCGTCCACACCGTGCGGTGGTGCATGACCTGCATCAGCACGATTGCGGCCAGCAGCAACGGGATAGCGAAGAACACGTCGGCGACCCGGGAGACGATCGCATCGAGCCAGCCGCCGTAGAAACCGGCCAGCGCCCCCAGCGCGCCGCCGACCACGAACACCAGCAGGGTCGCGCCAAGGCCGACGGTGATCGAGGCGCGTGCCCCGTAGATGGTGCGGGCGTAGATGTCATGGCCCTGCAGGTCGGTGCCGAACCAATGCGCCGCCGACGGCCCGAGCAGGCTCTGGTCCGGGTTGGCGTAGCCGGGGTCGGCCGCGGTGAACAACGACGGGAACACGGCGACAACGACGACGAGGCCGATCAGCAACGCGCTGACGACGAACTGCGGACGGCGGCGCAGTGCGCGCCACGTATCGCTCCAAAACCCGCTCACACCAACCATTTCAGCCATAACGAATCCTCGGATCCAACGCCGCATACAGCAGGTCCACCACCAGGTTGGTGACGAGGTAGACGACGACGAGCACCGTCACGATCGACACCACGGTCGGCGCCTCTTGACGGGTGACAGCCTGGTAGAGCACGCCACCGACGCCGTGGATGTTGAAGATGCCTTCGGTCACGATGGCTCCGCCCATCAGCGCGCCGAGGTCGGCGCCGAGGAAGGTCACCACCGGGATCAGCGAATTGCGCAGGATGTGCACGACGACCACGCGCTGCCGCGACAATCCTTTCGCAGTCGCGGTTCGCACATAGTCGGCATGCGCGTTGTCTGCGACCGCGGACCGGGTCAGCCGCACCACATAAGCGAATGAAACCGCGCCCAAAACGATTCCGGGGAGTAGCAGCCGGGCGAAGGTCGGCTGGTCGCCCACCGTCACAGCGGCCAGGCCCAGCCGAACTCCAAATACGAATTGCGCCAAGAAGCCCAGCACGAAGATCGGCACCGCGATGATGCCCAGGCTGACGATCAGTACGCCACCGTCGAAAATGCCGCCTTGGCGCAGTCCGGCAACCACCCCGAATCCGATGCCGAATACCGCCTCCACGGTGAGTGCCGCCAATGCCAACTTGAAGGTGACCGGAAATGCTTGCGCCAGAACGGTACTCACGGGCAGCCCGGAGTAGGCGTGGCCGAGGTCGCCACGTAGAACGCCACCGAGATAGTGCAGGTACTGCAACCAAAACGGGTCGTCGAGGTGGTACTGCGCACGCAACTGGGCGACCACCGCCGGGCTCAGCGGGCGATCGCCGCCCAGCGCCGCGATCGGGTCGCCGGGCAGCAGAAACACCATGCCGTAGATCAGCAACGTCGCACCCAGAAAGACCGGGACCATGGCCGCGACGCGTCGGGCGATATACCACCCCATGTCAGGCCTTCACGATGCGTTCGTAGTCAGGAAGCCCGTTCCAGGTCAGCGCCACTTGGCTGACCGCGGCCGAACGCCCGGCGACCGCAACGGTGTACCACAACGGCACGGCAGGCATGTCCTGCAACAAGATTCGCTGAGCATCATTGGCCAGTATAAAAGATTGCGGCAAGTCACCGGCGGCCTCGGCGGCAGCGATCGCGGCGTCGAACCGCGGGTTGGAGTAGCCGACATCGTTGGCCCCCGCGCGGCTGACGAACAACGGTTCCAGGAATTCCAGCATCGAGGGGAAGTCGCCCTGCCACCCGGCCCGGAACGCGGTGTTGATCGTGTGGCCGGTGATCTGGGTCCGGAATCCGGCAAAGGTGGGCTGCGGGGCGCCGGCAGCGTCGATGCCAAGAGTGTTCTTGATGCTGTTGGCCACCGCATCCACCCACTCCTGATGGGAGCCGTCGGCGTTGTAGGAAATCTCATATCGGCCAGACCATTTCGAGATGGCATCGGCCTGCGACCACAGCGCCCGCGCGCGGTCGGGGTTGAAGTTCAGCGCATCGTTGCCGTCGATACCGGGGT
>CBAAAS010000181.1:0-6234 GCA_964658855.1 uncultured Mycobacterium sp. | reverse complement strand
AGTACAAACCAGGTGTAGTCATAGCCCGACTTTGCGATGTACTCCAACGTTCCGAGGGTGTCGAAGCCGGGATACAGCGGCACCGGCAGCCGCTTTCCCGTGCCGTCGAGCCATAGCGAGGAAGGGCCAGGGATGATCCGGATACCGTGCATCGGCCAGATCGGGTCGTAGTTCGTGATGCCTTCGGTGTAATGCCACATTCGGTCCGGGTTGATCACCCGGGCGCCGGCCTTCTGAGTGATCGCGATCATCCGGCCGTCGACGTGGGCGGGCACCCCGGCGAGCATTCGCTCGGGAACCCGACCCATCCGGGCAGGCCAGTTGGCCCGCACCATGTCGTGGTTGCCGCCGATGCCGCCGCTGGTGACGATCACCGCTTGAGCGCGGAATTCGAACTCGCCAACCACATTTCGCGATGACGTGACACCGCGCGGCTCGGACGACGGCTCCAGCACACTGCCCCGAACCCCCGTCACCGTGTCGCCGTCGACGATCAGCTCGTCGACCCGATGCCGGTACGCGAAGCGCACGTTCGGATGATCGACGAGTCGGCGCGCGAAGATCTCGACGATGGCCGGCCCGGTTCCCCAGGTGATGTGGAAGCGCGGCACCGAGTTGCCATGCCCCTGAGCGCCGTAGCCGCCGCGCTCAGCCCAGCCCACCAACGGAAAGATCTTCAGGCCCCGGTCGCGCAGCCAGCTGCGTTTCTCGCCGGCCGCGAAATCGACGTAGGCATGCGCCCACTGCTTGGGCCAGTAGTCCTCTTGCCGGTCGAACGCCGCGGTGCCCAGCCAGTCCTGCAGCGCGAGCTCGTAGCTGTCGTGGACACCGAGCCGACGCTGCTCGGGACTGTCGACGAAGAACAAGCCGCCGAACGACCAGAATGCCTGCCCGCCGAGGTTGGCGCTGTTCTCCTGGTCGACGATCAGTACCCGCTTGCCGCGCTCGACCACCTCGCACGCGGCCACCAGGCCGGCCAGGCCCGCCCCGACGACGATGACATCAGCTTGGGTATCGCTCATGGCGCTACACAGTAGCGACCGGAACAGTCAGGCCGCGTCGAGAATGGCCTGATCGGCCCGCCACTGGTAGACGGTGGGTTGGCATCCCTGCAGCCGGGCCAGATCCACTGCGTCCAGCATCGCTTGCAGCGGCCCGGGTTTGCGCAGATGACTGGCCGCCACCGCGACCCGGACGACGCCGTCACGGCGCGCCACCCGCTCGGCGGACAGCACCAGCATCCGGCACCACCACGGCTCGGAAAGGAACCCTTCACCGATGCCCAGAACCCGCGCCCGTACGGTCGTCTGCCGGACCAGGTCGGTGATCTCGTGCAGATCCGCGAGTAGCCGGAACCCGTTGCGCGGCAACGCACTTACCGTACCTGGTGAGGCGGTCCAGCGCGGTGCCGCGAAGAGCCGGGTACGCAGGCCGAGATGTTCGAGCACGCGGTCGGCGGCCGTCAACCGCAGATTCGCCTCATGCGCGGGCAGCGTTGCGAATTCGCCGCGACGCTTCTTGGTGGCCGCATCGTCGTATCCGTTGAGCAGGATGGCGTCACCGGCTGCTCGCCGCCCGGTCAGCCATTCGACCGTCACCGGATCATGGTCCAGCCGGTAACCGCCCTTCAACCGCGGGGCGACCAGCAGCGACACCGGCACCGAGCGGGCGTCCATCTTTTCGCAGAACTCGGCGACGTCGTCCAACGTGCGTTCGCGGATCCCGGAGACCGAGACGATCAACTTCCCAGACACGTCTCAATTTTGACGATGTCAGATGTCCAGATAGTGACGTACACGCGGACAGGAAGCGTCAGTTCACTGCGCCGACCAGCTAATTCGGCAGTACTGCCTCGACCGCCTCGATCACCTCGGGTGCGTCGGGCACCGTCTGCGGACGAAATCGGTTGACCACCTCGCCCCCCGGAGCGATCAGGAATTTCTCGAAGTTCCACTGCACGTCACCGGCAGCGCCGGCGGCGTCAGGCGTCTTGGTCAGTTCGGCGTAGAGCGGGTGCCGGTCCGGCCCGTTGACCTCGGTTTTCGCCAGTAGCGGAAACGTGACGCCGTATGTGGTGGAACAGAAGGTCTGGATCTCGTCGGCCGTGCCGGGTTCCTGGCCCATGAACTGATTGCAAGGGACTCCGAGGACGGTGAGCCCGCGCTCGCCGTAGTCGCGCGCAAGCTGCTCCAGCGCGGCATATTGCGGCGTCAGGCCACACTTGGACGCCACATTGACCACCAGGACGGCACGGTCGTTGTAGTCGGCCAGCGACAAGGAACCGCCATCCAGGCCGGTCAGAGCGATCTCGGTCACAGTCATAGTCGGAGGCTACCTGCATCGCACCCTCGGCAACTTATGTTGATCGTCTAGCTATTTAGTCGTTAGGGTGGCGAATATGGTTTCTCGCCCGGCACCGCCGACGGACACTGCGCCGGCCCTCGACTATCCGGATTCGCTCGACTCCGGCTTGCTGAGGATCGCCGGAGTCTGCATTCTCGCCTCGGTGATGGCGCTCCTCGACGGCACCGTCGTCAGCGTCGCCCAGCGCACTTTCATCGCGGAGTTCAGTTCCACCCAGGCCGTCGTTGCCTGGACGATCACGGGCTACACACTCGGGCAGGCCACTGTGATTCCGCTGGCCGGCTGGGCATCCGACCGGTTTGGCACCAAGCGGCTGTTCATGGGCGCGGCGCTGTGGTTCACCTTGGCGTCGCTGCTGTGCTCGATGGCCTCGAACATCAATCAGCTCATCGCTTTTCGGGTGATCCAAGGCCTCGGCGGCGGCATGCTGGTGCCGCTGACGCTGATCATCTTGACGCGCGAAGCCGGCCCGAGACGCCTCGGCAGATTGATGGCCGTGCTCGGCATCCCGATGCTCCTGGCCCCGATGGCAGGTCCGGTGCTGGGTGGCTGGCTGATCAGCGCCTACGGCTGGGAATGGATCTTCCGGATCAACCTGCCGGTGGGTGCGATCCTGCTGGTGCTCGCGGCTTCGGTCTTTCCGAAGGATCGGCCACGCCCGTCGGAGGCCTTCGACTTCGTCGGAATGCTCTTGCTGTCACCGGGATTGGCATTACTGCTGTTCGGCATCTCATCGGTACCGCGACACGACAGCTTCACCGACAACCGTGTCTGGATACCGGGGCTGATCGGAATCGCGCTGATCACGACATTTGTTCTGCACGCCCTGCACCGCGCCGACCATCCGCTGATCGACCTGGCGCTGTTCAAGAACCGCGCAGTGACGCTGTCCAACTCCGCGATGTTCGCGTTCTCGGTCGGGTTTTTCGGCGCCGTCCTGGTAGTGCCCAGCTATCTTCAACAACTACTGCATGAGACGCCGCTGCAGTCCGGTCTGCAGCTGATCCCGCAGGGGCTCGGCGCGATGCTGACCATGCCGCTGGCCGGCACCTTGATGGACAAACGCGGGCCCCGCAACGTGCTGCTGGTCGGAATCGCGGCGATCGTCGCGGGATTGAGCGTATTCGCCTACGGCGCTTGGCAACACGCGGACTATATGCCGATCCTGCTCATCGGTCTGGTGACTACCGGCATCGGCCTGGGCTGCACCCTGACTCCGCTGTCCGGTGCGGCGGTGCAGACGTTGAAGCCGAACGAGGTGGCGCGCGGGTCGACGCTGCTCAGCGTCAATCAACACGTCGCTGTCGCAGTCGGGACCGCGATGATGTCGGTGATCTTGACCAGCCAGTTCAACCGCAGCGAGACCATCGGCACTGCAGAGAAACTCGGGATCCTGCGAGGCAAGTTCACCAAGCACGGGGCACCCCCTCCGGTGCACCAGGATGTCTCGGCTGACTTCAGCCTCCGGCTGATGAATGACCTCAGCCACGCCTACACCCTGGTCCTGGTCGTGGCGATCGTCGTTGTCGCACTGACGCTCGTGCCGGTGGCGTTCCTGCCCAACAAGCCCCCGCCGCCCGGCCGTACCCAAGCCGCGGTGCCGGTCTAGGCACTTACCCCGGCGCGCCGCTGAGGAGATCGTCCACCTGGCCGCTGCCGTAATGGTCGCGATCGGCGGCTGCCAACAACCAGGCGTATTGGTAGGCGGTCTCTTTCCACCGCTCGTAACGACCGCTGATACCGCCGTGGCCGGCCGTCATCTGGGTCTTGAGCAGCACCGGATTTCCGCCCGCATTGGTATGCCGAAGCGCGGCAACCCATTTGGCGGGCTCGACGTAGTAGACCCGGGTATCGTGCAGTGACGTCATCGCCAGAATGGCCGGATAGTTGTGCGCGGCGACATTCTCATACGGCGAATACGACTTCATGTAGTGGTAGACATCGCTGTCACTCAACGGGTTTCCCCATTCGTCCCACTCGGTGACGGTCAGCGGCAGCGACGGGTCGAGGATCGTCGTCAGCGGATCGACGAACGGCACCTGCGCCAAGATGCCGGCGAAGAGATCAGGTGCCATGTTGGCCACGGCGCCCATCAGCAAGCCGCCGGCGCTTCCGCCCAGCGCCACCAACTGCTGCGGACGGGTCTGTCCGCTGTCGACCAGATGTTGTCCGACAGCGATGAAGTCGGTGAAGCTGTTCTTCTTCTCCAGCAGCTTGCCATGCTCGTACCACAGCCGACCCATCTCGCCGCCGCCGCGCACGTGGGCGACGGCGAAGACCATGCCGCGGTCCAGCAGCGAGAGTCGAGCGATGGAAAACCGTGGATCCTCGCAGATCTCGTAGGCGCCATACCCGTATACCAGTGCCGGAGCAGGGAATTCGATGCCGGCGCGATGAATGATCGAGATCGGGATCTTGGTTCCATCGGCAGCCTGCGCCCATTCGCGGCGTTCGACGTAATCCTCGCGGTGGTAATCGCCCAGCACCGGCTGCTCGCGCAGCAGCGTGCGCTCCCCGGTGGCCAGGTCGAGGTCGTAGATCCGGACCGGAGTGACGAAAGATCCGGCGCCGACCCGCAGCTTGGGCGAGTCCCAGTTCGGGTTGGCGCCAAGGCCTGCCGACATCAGCTCGGAATCGAACGAGATCTCCTCGGGCCGACCGTAATCGTGGTCATTGATGGGCCACAACTGAATTTTCGGCAGAGCCGCACCGCGATAGCTGACCACCAGGTGGCCGGCGAACGCATCGACACCGTCCAGTCGAACGTCGTCACGGTTTTCGATGAGGGTGCGCTGGGCGGCAGGGTCCTCGACCGGAGCGTCCGCCAGCATGAAGTTCACCGCGTTCTCGTTGTGCATGATCAGGAATCGATCCTGCCCACCGACGATCGCGTGCTCCACCGAATACTCGATGCCGTCCCGGCGCGGAAGCACCGTAACGAACTCGGCACCCGGGTCGGCGGCGTCCGCGTAGCGAATTTCCGAGGTGATCGCCGAGCCCGCCGCGATCAGCACGTACTTGTCGCTGCGGGTTCGCCCCACCGCGACCCAATACTTCTCGTCGGCTTCGTGGTAGACCTTCTCGGCCGAAAGACCAGATGCCAGCCGGTGTCGCCACACCGTGTCTGGACGCCAAGCCGCGTCGACGGTGACGTAGTAGACGGTCCGGTTGTCGGTGCCCCAGGTCGCTCCCGCGCCGATGCCGACGATCTCGTCGGGATACTGCTCACCGGTGCGAATATCCCTGAACCGCAACGTGTACCGCTCGTCGCCGACCACATCGACGGAGTAGGCCAGCACGTTTCCGTCGGGGCTGAGACTGGCCGCCCCGAGTGAGAAGAAGTCGTGGCCCTCGGCTTCCACATTCTCATCAAGTAGCACCTGCTCGCCGGGAATCTCGACGTGCTCGTCCAGAACCGGCGGGTCCCAGTCGCTCGGATCGGCTACCGGACAACGGCATTGAACACCGTACTGTTTGCCCTCGAAGCTGCGGCCGTAGTACCACCAATCGCCGCGCCGCACCGGGACCGACAGGTCGGTCTCCTTGGTGCGGGCTTTGATTTCATCGAAGATCTTCTGCCGCAACGGCTCGAGCGGGGCGGTCGCCTGATCGGCGAACTCGTTCTCCGCCTCCAGATAGCTCAGAACCTCGGGGTTGGACTTGTCCCGCAGCCATTCGTAGGGATCGATGAACACGTCACCGTGAAACTCTCGACGACTGTCGACCCGCTTGGCGATCGGTGGCTGGCTCATGCGGTCGGGCCGATCCAGTCGTCGAAACGCAATCCGGAAATGCGTTCGTAAGCTTCGACATAACGTGCGCGAGTGGCATCGATGATGCTGTCCGGAAGCGCGGGTGGGGGCAGTGATC
>CBAAAS010000180.1:0-6241 GCA_964658855.1 uncultured Mycobacterium sp. | reverse complement strand
TTCGGCATCCGGGTGCTTACGCGCCTGCTCGGTGAGTTCCTCGCCGTTGATGCCGGCGTGCACGTGGCATTCACCCGCCCACACGTGCACGTTGTCGCGGCCCGTCAGGCGGCGCACATGCGCGCCGAGGAACTGATCCGGGCAGAACAGGACCTCGCGATCGGGGTCGATGGAGGCGACGACGTCGACGGCGTTCGACGAGGTGCAGCAGATGTCGGTGAGCGCCTTCACCGCGGCCGTGGTGTTGACGTAGGAGACGACGACCGCGCCGGGGTGTTCGGCCTTCCACGCCTGCAGATCGTCGACGGTGATCGAGTCGGCCAGCGAGCAACCGGCGCGCTGATCCGGGATGAGCACGGTCTTGTCGGGACTGAGGATCTTCGCGGTCTCGGCCATGAAGTGGACGCCGCAGAACACGATGGTGTCCTCGGGCGCCTCGGCGGCGACCCGGGACAGCGCCAGCGAGTCGCCGACGTGATCGGCGATGTCCTGGATCGCGGGAAGCTGATAGTTGTGCGCCAGGATGGTGGCGTTGCGCATGTCGGCAAGCCGACGGATTTCGGCCGCCCACTGCTCGTCCGCCTCGATGCCCGCATAACCGTTGGGAGAGTTCGTGATTCCCGCGGCCAGATCATGTGTCATGTCTTTTGCCAGCCCATTCGACAGAAGATCGGTGCGATTCACGACTGTCATAGTCGAAACCTTTCGCCACAACCCGGTTTTCGACTTACAATCGAAAACATGGCTAATGGTAGCACTGAGCACGAAGTGCTCGCTGTCGTGTTCCAGATTCGCGGCCTCGTAGCAGACCCCAAATCTGCGAAACCCGAGCTCAGCGTTCTGCTGTGGCAACGCGCCCAGGATCCCGAGCGCGGTGCGTGGTCGCTGCCCGGCGGACAGCTGCGCCACCACGAGGACATGATGACGTCGGTGCGGCGCCAACTGGCCGAGAAGGTCGACCTGCGAGAGGTCGCCCACCTCGAACAACTCGCGGTGTTCTCCGAGCCCGATCGACTGCCCGGCACCCGGACGATCGCGTCGACCTTCCTGGGACTGGTGCCCTCCCCTGCGATCCCCGAGCTTCCACCCGATACCCGGTGGCATCCGGTTACCGCACTGCCGCGGATGGCGTTCGACCACGGGACGATGGTCGATCACGCCCGTACCCGACTGGTCGCCAAAATGTCCTACACGAATATCGGCTTCGCCCTGGCGCCAACCGAATTCGCGTTGTCGACGCTTCGCGACATTTACAGCGCCACGCTAGGCCATCAAGTAGACACCACCAACCTGCAGCGGGTGCTGGCCCGTCGAGGCGTGATCAGCCCGACCGGCACGGTTGCGCAGTCCGGGCGCAGCGGCGGGCGGCCGGCCGCGTTATACCGCTTCGCCGATTCCCAGTTGCGCGTTACGGACGAATTTGCGGCGCTGCGACCACCGGGTTCGGCATAAAACACGCAAATCCCGGCGGGCCGACTGGATTCTTAAAGCCTTCTTAAGCAAGAATGCCCCGATGGACATTGGCAACCTTGCAAGCGCGACCGGTGCGGAGTGGATCGGTCGTGCGCCCCATGAGGAATTGCAGGCCAAGGCCCGCCCACAGCTGCCGATCAGTGACCCGTTCTACGAGCCGCCGCCCGGATACCAACACGCCGAGCCCGGCACCGTCCTGCGTTCACGCGACGTCGAGCTGGCGTTTCTCGGCGTGATCCCGCAGCGGACGATGGCCACCCAGCTGCTGTACCGCACTACCGACATGAACGGCCAGCCGGAAGCGACGGCGACGACGGTCATCGTGCCCGCCGATGCGACTCCCGACCGCCCCTGCCCGGTGCTGTCGTACCAGTGCGCGATCGACGCGGTGTCATCCCGCTGTTTTCCGTCCTACGCGCTGCGACGACGCGCCCAGGCGCTGGGCTCGCTGGCCCAGCTGGAATATCTGCTGATCGCCGCCGCTATCGCCGAGGGCTGGGCGGTCTCGATACCGGACCACGAAGGCCGCACCGGCATGTGGGGCGCGCCGTTTGAGCCCGGCTACTTCATTCTCGACGGCGTCCGCGCCGCACTGAGCTCCGAGCGGCTCGGGCTGTCCTCATCGGCGCAGGTAGCGCTGTGGGGCTACTCCGGTGGCGGGCTGGCGACCGCATGGGCCGCCGAGCTGTGTGCCGACTACGCGCCCGAGCTCGACATCGTCGGCGCGGTACTCGGGTCACCGGTCGGCGACCTCGGCCACACCTTCCGCCGACTCAACGGCACCTACCTCTCCGGTCTGCCCGCGATGGTGATCGCCGCGCTGATGCACGTGTATCCAGACTTGAACCGGGTCATCCAGGAACACACCAGCGACGAGGGGCGCGCGCTGCTGCAACAGCTGGAAAGCATGACGACGGTCGGGGCAGTCATCCGGATGGTCAAGAAGGACGTCGGCACCTACCTCGACCGGCCGCTGGAAGAGATCCTGACCATGCCCGAGGTGCAGCACGTCTTCGACAGCATCCGGCTGGGCGCCAAAGTGCCGACTCCGCCGGTGCTGATCGTGCAGGCCGTGCATGACTACCTGATCGCCGTCGAGGACATCGACCGGCTGGCCGATGCGTACTCCGCTGGTGGCGCCGACGTCACTTATCACCGCGATGCGTTCAACGAGCACCTACTGCTGCACCCGCTGTCCGCGCCGATGGCGTTGCGCTGGATACAGGACCGGTTCGCCCGCCGGCCGCTGTCCGATCACCTGATCAGGACGAAGTGGCCGACGATGTTCAACCCGACGACCTACGTCGGGATGGCCAGGCTGGCCGTGATCGCGGCCAAAGTCATCACCGGCAAGTCGGTGCATCGCCGTCCGTTATGACGTTGTCGCCGTAGCACTTTCGGCTTGCGGGTACACCATTTCGACGGGCGGGTAACCGCCGAGGTCGTCGCGCGAGGTGGCCGCGGCCGGCACCGCGTACACCAGCGCGGCAGTCGCCGCGGGCAGCAGCAACGTGCAGGCGATCTGCAGCCGCGAAGTGCCGAAGAAGACCGGCGCCGCCTGGGTGAAGTAGTGCAGCGGATGGTCATGACTCAGCGGCACGGTCGCGAAATCTACGGTGCCATAACGGATGTGGGCGAGCAGGACGCCGATGCCGATCGCGGCGGCGGCCGCCACCACCATGCCGCTGCACAGCGCGACGACCATCCCGGGTCCGCGATGCGCCCGCCACTGCCAGGCCAGCGCCGCCGCCACCGCGGCGACCACGTTGAGCAGCCCGAGCATCAGGAACGCGGCGACGAAGAAGTGATCCGATTCGCTGCCCAGGTAGTCGTGGAGTCGCTCACCGCTGCGAGTCAGTGCCACGACGCCGTTGATCGGCGGGGCGAGCCAGGCCCACAGAGCACCCACCAGCGCGCCCGCGGGCAGCAGCCCCACCGCGACAGTCACGGCTGCCCGCCGTCGGGTGATCCGCGGGACGCCGGACGGCTGCGCCTCGGTCATCGGTGCGCCTCGAGCTCGGACGAATCCACCAGCCCGTGCCGCGAACACTTGGCCCACCATCCGTCGGGACGTACCTGCACCACCATTCGGCGGCCGCACTCGGCGCAGAACCGTGGCGGCTCCAGACCCAGCCGGGCCGAACTCGGGATGGCGGCGCCATCCGCGGCCGAATCGCCCGTGTAGACGTTGTAAGCCCCTGCCCCGACCGGTGCTGGCAGATCGCTGATCATCACCGTCTCGTTCTACAGGCTGGCGTTGAGCGCCTTGATCGGCATCTGCAAATCGTCGAGCAGCTCCAGATCGGCTTCGGCGGGGCGCCCCAGCGTGGTCAGGTAGTTGCCGACGATCACCGCGTTGATGCCGCCCAGGATGCCCTGCTTGGCGCCCAGGTCACCCAGCGTGATCTCGCGCCCACCGGCGAACCGCAGCATGGTGCGGGGCAGGGCCAGCCGGAACGCGGCCACCGCCTTGAGCGCTTCGCTGGCCGGCAGGACGTCGAGCTCCCCGAACGGTGTGCCCGGTCGCGGGTTGAGAAAGTTCAGCGGTACCTCGTCGGGGTCCAGCTCGGCCAGGTTGGCGGCGAACTCCGCGCGCTGCTCGACGGTCTCACCCATGCCGAGGATACCGCCGCAGCACACCTCCATCCCGGCCGCGCGCACCATCGACAGCGTCTCCCAGCGCTCTTCCCAGCTGTGGGTGGTGACGACATTGGGGAAGAAGGAGCGTGCGGTCTCCAGGTTGTGGTTGTAGCGGTGCACACCCATCGCGGCCAGCCGCTCCACCTGCTCGGCAGTCAGCATGCCCAGCGAACAGGCGATCTGGATGTCCACGGCGTCGCGGATGGCTTCGATGCCCGCGGCCACCTGGGCGAGCAGTCGCTCGTCCGGACCGCGCACCGCGGCGACGATGCAGAACTCGGTGGCGCCGGATTTCGCGGTCTGCTTGGCCGCCTCGACCAGGCTCGGAATGTCCAGCCATGCGCTGCGTACCGGCGAGGCGAACAGACCCGACTGGGAGCAGAAGTGACAGTCCTCCGGGCAGCCGCCGGTCTTCAGGCTGATGATGCCCTCGACCTCGACCTCGGGGCCGCAGTGGGCCATCCGCACTTCATGCGCCAGAGCCAGTAGCTCCTCGAGCCGCTCGTCGGGCAGCTGCAGCACTTCCAGCACCTGCTGCCGGCCCAGCCCTTCGCCGCGTTCCAGGACCTGCCGGCGCGCCACCGCAAGGATGTCGGTGCTGTCGGTGTCGGATGTTGGCCGAGTCGCCGCCTGAGTCACCAGCTACTCCTTAATTGATTGTCTTTGTCCTGACCATCCGCGCGGGACGTAACCTGTTCCCGGCTTGACGCAACCAGCGTCGGACGGTGCCCAGGCTAGGCTAACGGTGTGCACCTGCACAAACGTCATGTGGTCAGCTCGGCCGCCGCTGGGTATCCCTTCTCGAGGTGTAAGCGACCAACGGGAGCGGCCGAAAGTGACTAGTGCACATGTGGAGTACGTAGCCCATCATTGGCTGCTGCTCGCCGGGCCCGCCTTCTTACCGGCGGTGGTTGTCGTTGCCGTCGTGTTGTACGTCGCGATCAAAGACCGGCGAACACCCGCCGACGACGAAGATGATGCGCAAGCCACAACCGCCGATCCCGTCGACAAAAAACGCGACTGAAACACGCCGGTAGCAAATCCGTCGAAGTTTGAGCGTAGGACCCGCTGGCTACCTACTGTTGGGTAAGTTCAGCGCCTGGTTGTCGACGTGCGGGTCGGCGCAATTGGAGGGATCAACGTGGATCTAACGCTTCTTGCAGCTGAGCCGCCGGCGCGCGGCGCGGGACTCAATCAGGTGATCGGACTGTCGATCGCAGCGATGATCATCGGCGCGGTGATGTTGTACGTCGGCTGGGCGCATCGCACGCACCGGATCACCTGGCTGACAAGCACTGCGGAATGGCTCGGGCACAAGTTCGACCGCCCCTCGTGGGTCGCGCTGCCCGTGCTGGTGTTCACCACCTCGATCATCTGCGCCCTGTTCGGTTTCATCTGGGACGTCAGCTGGCACATCGGCAACGGCCGCGACCCCGGACCATTGGCCAACCCGGCGCATTACTTCATCATCATCGGACTGTTCGGCATCTTTGTGGCCGGCAGTTTGGCCGTGGTGCTGCCGTTCGACAAACCCGGGCCGGCTGCGCTGCGCATCACCCGCAATTGGCACGCGCCGGTCGGCGGGTTGTTGATGGCGGCCTGCGGCATGTACGCGATGATCGGCTTCCCGCTCGACGACGTCTGGCATCGCATCTTCGGCCAGGACGTGACGCTCTGGGGCCCAACACATCTGATGATGATCGGGGGCGCCAACTTCTCCCTGTTCGCGGTGCTCATGCTGGAGTACGAGGGCGCGCGATACCTGCAGGCAAAAGAGGGCGCCGACGGTGCGCTCGAGCGCAAAGACCGTCCCTTCGTCCGAATCGTGCGCTATCTGTCCTGCGGCGGACTGTTGATCGGAATGTCGGTCTACCAAATCGAATTCGATTTCGGTGTACCCCAGTTCCGGCTGGTCTTCCAGCCGATGCTGATCGCTGCGGCCGCCGCCATCGGAACCATCGTCGCGCGCATGACGCTGGGTCGCGGCGCGGCGATCATCGCCGCGCTGTTCGCGATCGCGCTGCGCGGTGGCGTCGCGCTGATCGTCGGACCCGTCTTGGGTGCCGCGATCAACTGGTTCCCGTTGTATCTCGGCCCGGCCTTGGTGGTCGAGTTGGTCGCCCTCACT
>CBAAAS010000179.1:0-6268 GCA_964658855.1 uncultured Mycobacterium sp. | reverse complement strand
GTCCGGGGTAGACCACGGAAGGTGTCCTGGCGGCCGTCGCCGTCTATGAGCGGGTCGTCGTCGACCGCGGTCAACATGGACAGCGTCGGATCGACACGGCTCAGCAGCGCCCGCAGGTTGTAGTACTGCCGGAAGAAGGCGTGGAAGCCCCGGTTCATGGCGAGGTCGGCGCCGTCGAAGTGTTCGGTCCAGGCGCCGACCCGGCCGCCGAGATACTCCTCGCGTTCGATGACGTCGACGGCTACGCCGCGTTCTGCCAATCCCGTTGCGGCAGCGAGGCCCGCGATTCCGGCGCCGACGACGACGGCTCGCGGCTGCGACGCGAGCGCCTCAGCGCTGTGCAGACCCTGCGGCGCCGGGAACGTGCGGCGGTGCCGGTCAGTCATGAGGGCGCGTTCCCGAGAAATGTGTGCGCGATGTTGGCTTCCCACCCTGGCATGGTCTCGCTACGCACCGTCGCGAAGCCGGCATCGCGCATCCGTTGCCGCAATCGTGTTGCGCCGTCGAACGTCAACACGCTGCGCCACAGGTGCCGGTACAGCGTCGCGTCGCGGGTCCGCAACCAGCCGGACGGGATGATGATGCCCCAGGCCACCGCATGCCAGATAGCGGTGGCGATGCGCGAATCACGAACCGAATAGTCGTGCACCGCGAGCGGGGCCCCGGGAGCCAGCAGGCCGCGCAGAGCCCGCAACTGGGTGTCGGGGTCGTAGAGGTTGCGGATCAGGTAGGCGGCCAGAATCCCGTCGAACGGACCGACGATGCCGTTTTCCGCGAGGCCCTCCACCGGGGTGTGCACGAAACGGACCGAAGAAGGCCACGATTTGGCCTGCGCCTCGTCGAGCATGCCGCGCGATGCGTCGACGGCAATGATCTCGGCCTGCGGCGCGACGCTCAGCAACGCAGCCGTCGATGCGCCGGTGCCGCACCCGGCGTCGAGCAACCGCAGCCCCCGACCCTCGTGGGGCAGCTGCAGTCGCTGGGCCGAAAGTCGAAGGTGGGCATGGTATCCCGGGCTGGATCCGACCAGCCGGTCATAGGCGTGCGCACCGACGTCGAAAGCAGCGGGCACTTCAGAGCGGGGCAGGCCGGTGTTACTGATGCTCACGTTGACGCTCCCATAGCAGCAGGACGGCGGTGACTAGGGCGAAGCCGAACAGGAAGTCTTCGATCGGGATGTCGAACGGAAACCGGATGCCGCTGGTGTGCCGGTCGTCGTAAACCACGATAGGGGCGCTCAGCTTGGTCAGCCAGCCGTCGGTCAGGATCTGAAATCCGACCACGATCACCATCGACAGCCAGTAGGCCGGACGCCGAAAAAGGCCGGTACGCAACACCATCAACTCGAGCGCGCCGACGCCAAGCGCCGACAGCACGGCCGGCACGGTGTAACCCAGGCCGGTCATCGGCGGTTGCGCAGTCGCAGGATGGCGCTCACCGCGTTGTAGGTCAGCAAGGCGCACAGCGGAATCACGAGAAAGAACAGAACCTCCTCGATCGGCATGTGGAATGGGATGTAGACACCGATGACATAGGCCGGATTGTAGGTCCATATGTGCGCGGCAATGGCGACTTCGTCCCAGAGCACAAACACGCCGGCGACGGGCAGAATCGCGCGGGCGGCCCGCCACGCTTGCCGATACACGCCGGGGCGAAAGATCTCCAGCGGCAAGGTGATCGCCAGGCACCCACCGAGCACGATCAGATATTGCCAGCGATCCATTACCCCGCACCGAATCTGCGATCACCTGCCGAGACCGCCTGCGTCCGCCGCGCCCGCCACGACCGTAAAAGGCCGGCCCCGGCGACTTGCAGCCTACGCCCGTTCCCTACAGTCGCGCGCTGACTGAACACTGCGAAGTCGCTGCCTTCGATGCGGTCCAGGATTTCCGAATACAGCGTCAGCGCGACCGCGACGCACGGCCGCGAGCGTGGCTCCAGCAGAGTGACACCGGCAGCGGCGTAACGGTAGGCCTCGCGGGCGATCTGGTGCTGATCGACCAACGCATTGCGGACCCGCTGGTCGGTGCGCCGGTTGTGGTGACACCACATCAGCACGTCGCGATCGACCTCGTGGGCGGCCAGTTCGTCGGCGGGCAGGTAAACGCGTTGGCGCATCAGATCTTCGTCGATGTCGCGCAGGAAGTTCGTCAACTGAAACGCCCTGCCCAGGGCGGCCGCATGCGGCGCGGCCTCATCGGGGGCGGAGATGGTGCCCAGGATCGGGAGTACTTGCAGCCCAATCGCTTCCGCGGAACCCTTCATGTAGAGGTTGAGTGCCTCGCGGTCGGGATAGTCGGTGATCGTCAGGTCCATCCGCATGGATGTCAGGAAGTCGGCGAACAGTTCGTCGCTGATGTGGAAGCGGCGCGCGGTGTCCTCGACGGCCGCCAGCACGGGGTTGTCCGGATGTTCTCGGTGGGCGAAGAACTCGTCGGACAGCTGCTGCAAGCGCGCCGACCGGATCGTGGCGTCCAGCGCCGGATCGAAATCGTCGAGAATGTCGTCGGCATAGCGGGCGAAGCCGTAAAGGGCGTGGATCGGTGGACGCTGGTCCGGGGCCAGGAGTCGGGTGGCCAGAAAGAACGTGCGACCGTGCGCCGCGTTGAGTGTGCGGCAACGCCGGTATGCGCCACGCAGATCCGGATCGTCGATACCGGCGGCGCTCAGCTCGGTGCGGATCACGACCGCCCGGCTTTCGCGATGACGGTACGGTTCGATCCTTCTCCGATGCCGGTGATGCGGTCGGCCGCCAGTCGCCCGGAGATCATCGCGGTGGGCACGCCGACGCCGGGAACGGTCGACGACCCGGCCAGCACCGCATTATCGGTGCCCCGCACCGTATTGGCCGGACGGAACGGGCCGGTCTGGGCGAACGTATGAGCCAGTGCGAATGGGGTGCCGGCAATCATTCCCTGAGCGCCCCAGTCTTCCGGGTTGACGACGTGCAGCACCTCGGCACCGTCGCGGAAACCCGGAATAAGCCGTGCGCCAACGGTATCGATGAGTTGTTCGGTGTAGCTTTCCCCGATGCGCGACCAGTCGACGACACCGCGGTCGAGGTTCGGCGCCGGGGCGAGGACGTAGAACAATTCGTGGTCCGGTGGGGCCAGGCTCGGGTCGCTGGCCGTCGGGCGGGTGACAAGCAGTGACGGATCGCGCATCAGCCGGCCGTCCCGGATGATGTCGGTGAATGTCCGGTCCCATTCCTCGCCGAAGATGATGTTGTGATGTGCCAGAGCATTATTGGTCGACGGCGATTGTCGTCGGCCGATGTGCGCGACGACTGCCGATGGCGCGGGCCGCAAGCGACCGAGGCGCCGTGGCTTGCGGCCCAGAAGTTCATAGGTCGTGGGCAGTTCGGTGGTCAACACCACGGCGTCGCACGCGATGCGCTCCTCGGTATCGGTGAGCACGGCGGCCACGCGGTCGCCATTGTGCTCCAGACCGGTGACCGTCGCGCCGTAGACGAAGCGCACCCCGGCATCAGTGGCCGCGGCGGCCAGTGCGTCGGGCAGCGCGCGCATCCCGCCGCGCGGGAAGTAGACCCCGGAGATGGTGTCCATGTAGGCGATCACCGCGTACACCGCCAGCGCCTGTCGCGGCGCCACGCCGGCATACAGCGACTGGAAGGTGAAGACCCGCTGCAGTCGTGGGTCGGAGATGTGGCGATTGACCATGGTGTCCCACTTGCGGAATCCGCCGAGCGCCGTCAGCCGCGCCAGCTGCGGATTCACCAGTGACAGTGGGGAATCGAAGTTCTCGGAGATGAAACCGTTGAACTCGGCCTGGTACAGCCGGGTCAGCCAGTCGCGCAGCTTCCGATAGCCCTCGGCCTGCTTGCCACCGGCGAATTCGGCGACCGCATCCGCCATTCGATCTGCATCGCTGTGCACGTCGAGGCTGCTGCCGTCGGCGAACTGCGCGCGGTACGCAGGCTCAACTGGCATCAATTCCAGCCGGTCCGAACGGTTTTCGCCGACCGCAGCAAATGCTTCGTCGATGATGTCGGGCATGGTGAGCACCGTCGGCCCGGTGTCGAGCTGATAGCCGCGGATGTCGGCACGTCCGGCGCGCCCGCCGGGCCAGCTCTCCCGTTCGACGACGGTCACTTCGCGACCGCGCCCGGCCAGGTGCAACGCCGCGGTCAGTCCTGACAGACCGGCGCCGACGACGACGACGCGGGTGTTTGGACCTTTTACGCCGCGCATCAGTCGGTCCGCTCCGTGCATACGGCGGCCATGTTGGTTAACGCGGCCCGCACCGGATCGCCGATCCGTAACTGGTGGAGCTCGTCGAGCGCCGAGGAAACCCGGGCGCTGATCTTGTCCTCGATCCACTGCACGGCTCCGGTGGTGACGATCAACGTCCGCCAGCGGTTGATGGCGTCGATGTCGAGGTCGCCGGTGTTCATCAGCTCGGTCAGCTGCCTGCGGGTCGGCTGGTCGGCCAGCTGGTGTGCGGCGATCACCACGCTGGTGGCCTTGCGTTCGACGAGGTCTTGTCCGTCGGGCTTCCCGGTCACCGCTTCGGCGCCGAACACCCCCATGATGTCGTCGCGTAGCTGGAAGGCTTCGCCGATCGCTTCGCCATAGCGGCCCAGGCCCGAAATCGTGCGGTCGCTGCAGCCACTCATAGCCGCGCCGATCTCCAACGGCCGGCGCACCGTGTAGTTGCCCGATTTGCGTCGCGCCACTTCAAGGACCGTGTCCATCGACGGCAGGTCGCGGACATCGTTTACCAAATCGGCGAATTGACCCACCGCGAGTTCGGTGCGCATCGCGTCATAGCGCGGCCAGGCCTGTTGGAGACTCCGATACTCGACGCCGCTTTCCCGCAGCATCTGTTCGGCCCAGATCAGGCACAGATCTCCGAGCAGGGTCGCCGCTGATTCGCCGAATCGTCCTGCCGGACCGGAGAGTTTGCGGTTCCGATGCCACTGACTGAATTGGATGTGCGCGGCGGGTCGACCGCGACGCGACGATGCCGTGTCCATGACGTCGTCCTGCAGTAAGGCGAATGCGTGCAGCAATTCCAGGCCGGCGGATGCGAACAGCGCTTCGTCGCAATCCGCTGAACCCGCGAGCCAGCCCAGATACATGAAGGTCGAGCGCAGGCACTTCCCGCCGCCCACGAAGTCCAACAGGATGTCGCCGGCCACCTCCACGCCGGACTCAGCCAGTTCGGCGGTGCATCGACCCGTCACGAAGTCGCTGAGATGCGTGAGAACCTTGTGGCGCAAGCCAATTCGCCATGCATCGAATTTCGCAGGATCCGACCAGGCTTGCTGATCGAGCTCAGCAGCCCCGGCCGCCGGCGCCAACCAGAGCGCACGCACCTCGCCCACTTGGGCCCCTCTCGAAGGATCGGGTCGCGACCAGCCTGTACGGCTCGAACTCACGCGCTGTACCTCCCATGCGGCGAAGACAAACACGTTCGACCTACCGAAGCAAGGATCGCTTCACTAGATTAAAGATTAACTTACTGAACATCTGCTGCGCTCGCCAGCGGAACAACTCACATATGGTGGGGATCATGACCGCAGCGCAACTCGAACGCGGCGCGCTGGTAGCCACGTTCCGCGAGGTGGGGCCGCACGCCCCGACCCTGTGCGAGGGCTGGAACACCACGGATCTCGCCGCTCACCTGGTAGTTCGCGAACGCCGTCTCGACGCCACACTCGGGATAGCGGTGCCATTCCTGGCCGGTCACACGGCGAAGGTTCAGGACAAGACCGCGACGTCGAAGAGTTGGGACGCCCTGGTCGACCTGGTCGCATCCGGTCCGCCGATCTACTCGCCATTCAAGCTGCTGGACCCGGTCGCCAACCTCGGCGAAATGTTCATTCATCACGAGGACGTACGCCGAGCGGTCGATGGCTGGGAGCCGCGGGTGCTCGGCGAGACGATCGCCACGCCGCTGCGCCGTCAACTCGGGTTGATGAGCCGGATGATGCTGAGCAAGCTGCCCGCCCAGGTCGTGCTGGAGACGCCGGCCGGTGAGCGGATCGCCCGGGTCGGTCGTGGTGATGCGGTCACCATCACCGGCGAACCGCAGGAGCTGTTGCTGTTCGTCGCGGGCCGCGACGCCGTGCGTGTCCGCTTCGACGGTGACGCACAGGCTGTCGCCGCGGTCCAGGCGGCGCCCCGCGGTCTCTGAGGAACGCCGCTAACCGCGCCCAAGCAGATGGCGCAGCGTCTGCTCGAGGTCAGGACGACGGAAGCGATGGTCGGCTTGCAGCAGTCGCGCAGGTAGCACCCGTTGGTTC
>CBAAAS010000178.1:0-6285 GCA_964658855.1 uncultured Mycobacterium sp. | reverse complement strand
ACAAGTTCTTCGACAGCAAGCAACACCTGGTCGTCGAGACGCTCAACCGCCGCGCCGACGAATACCTCGTCGGCATCCAGGCGGCCGCGGAACGCGAAGGCACTGCGTTGGAGCGGCTTCATTTCATCGTCGACGACGCAGCCACGTACTTCAGCGCTCACAAACAGTTCAGCTCGCTCGTACGCCAGGTCCAAGGCGGAGAAGCGATACTCGGCCCAGTGCTGGCAGCGTTCGCCGACGATGTCGACGGTCGCTACGGCCGGGCGATGGCACTGATGGCCGACCTGATCCGTGAAGGACAGCAGAGCGGCGAGATCCGAGCCGGCGAGCCCCGCGCGCTGGCCCACCTCGCGTCGGTGCTCACCAACGAATACGTGCTCGCCGACCTACCCCTGAGCCGCGAGGAATTTCGTGCGGTCTTCGCCGGCGCACTGCGCAACGGCGTCGTCGCGAACTAGCTGCCACCACGACGCGAGGAGAGGTCTCGATGCACGTACGCCGCGTAGTAACCGGCCACGACGAGCATGGCAAAGCGGTCATCGTCGGCGACGGCGTCGTCGAGCCGACCACCGTGACGTTGAGCCCCACGGTCTATCACGAACTCTGGCGGGCGGACTCAGCGCCCGCGCTCCCCGACGCCGGCGTCAACGGTCCGAAGACGAGCTTTTTCCCCCCGGTTGGCGGCTACCGGTTCTTCTTGCTCACCTTTCCTCCGGGCGAGGGCAGCACCGACCTCGAAGGCGTTGACATCGAGGCTGGTTTGCGTGAGCTTCAAGAGAAGCTCCCCGGCGTCCTGGAAACCAACGAACTCGACCAGCCCGGCATGCACACCACCGACACCGTCGATATGGAGATCGTCATCTCCGGCGAGATCGTCCTCGAACTCGACGACGGCATCGAGACCACGCTGCGCGCAGGCGATGTGAACATCCAGAACGGCACCCGACATCGTTGGCACAACCGCGGCACTGAACCCGCGGTCATGGCTGTCGCGATGGTCGGATTGTCGCGAACCACCTGAGCGCGGGGCCGTCGCAGGTCACCGAGAAAGGATGCCGAAGATGAGTAGGGTTCCGAGCCGTCAAGCACGATTGGCGCACGCGGCCAAGCACGCCGAGTTGTGGAACGCAGGCCAACGAGAAGACTGGATCGCCTCGTGGCGCACCATCGTGCCGGCCGAAGTTCGTATGTTCGACCCCGTAGGCACCGAAGAGAAACACGGTTTCAACGCCGCGACGGGCGACGCATACGACATGTTCCAGTCCATCCTCAAGATCAAGATGATTACGGTCCAGGTCAACGGGAACGAGATGGCCTGGGTCTGTGAGAACCACTTCGGTTCCGAACCGAACGTTCAAAAGGCCTACAGCATAGAGACATTCGCGTGGGACGACGACGGTAATCTGCTCATCAAGACCTACTACCCGATGCCCGAATCCGTGGGCTCCGATGCCGACCCCTACGCACACCTCCTCAACGACCAGCAGTAGCACGACGGCGGTCGGCCAACCAATAAAGCTGTAATGTTTTCTCGTGGTCGAATCCACCGACAAGCCGGCTCGAGCAACGAGTGTTCATCATGTGGTGTTCGCGGTGCTGGCCGAACAACTACGCGAGACGGCGGAGTTCTTCTCGGAGTTGGGTTTTCGGTTCCAGACCATCGAGCTCGAAGACGTCGGCCTGCAGGTATTGCTGGACTGGGACGGCGGCTGCGAATTGGTGACCCCGCTCAGCGCTGACGACACCGGCGAGGTAGCGCAGTTTTTGCAGCACAACGGGCCCGGCGTGTATTCGGTGGTGATCCGGGTCGGCGACGCCTCGGCCGCCGAGCAGGTGGCGCAGCGATACGGGTCTCGGACTCAGTTCCAGCAGCACCGCGGCGGTGACGGATTCGAGCTTGACGAGATCGAGATCTCGGTGCTGGGACTCCCCTTGACGTTGCTGTCCACCGATCTGCCGTAACCCGGTTCAGCCGCCGCGCGACTCGACGTAGGCGGTGATCACCTCGATAAGCGCCTGCCGGTCGCGAGAGGAGTCCACCGGTTCTGGCCACACCATCTGTGCGACCACCAGGCCGCGCAGGGTGGCCCAGATGAGGTTGCCGATCCGGCCGGCGTGTGGCGCGGACAGATCTTCTCCAAGGTGCTTGCCGAGGCTCGTGAGTGTAGTCATCAGGTCGGCGAGATGCGTGTTGGCGACGGCGCCGCGAAGGCCGCGCGTCGAGATGAGAATCTCGAGTGCAGCCATCGACGTTGGGCTGGAGAACGCATCCCAGATCGTGTCGATGACGAATTCAGTGCGCGCCCGCACGCCGCCCTCGCGGACGGCCTGGGACGGCAACTCGTCCAGCGCGTCGAGCAGTTCGCCGAAACCCTTGTCCACCACCGCCATCAACAGGCCATCCAGGTCGCCGAAGTGATACTGGACCACGCCCCAGGTCAAGCCGGCGCGGTCGGTGATGTGCCGGACGCTGGGCGGCGCAAACCCCTCGTCAAGGATGCAGCGCACCGTCTCGTCGAGGACGACTGCGCGGGTGCGTTCGGCGCGGGCTTGGGCGCCGGTGGGTGGCCGGCGGGGTGCGGTCATGGCGTCGGAGTCACCACAGCACGCCGCGCACGTGGTCGGTCGGCCGCAGATCGTGCGCGGCGAGGATTCCGCTCGGCGCCTGGCAAACCGCGTTGATGACGTTCACGGCGCGGGCCGCGGTGGCGATGACACCGCCCTGGTTGTGGTCGATGCCCGAAACGCCTACGTGGGTGTTGATTTCGACGCCGGGGCTACCCTCGACGCGCACACGGTGTACGCCGGGATGCCCGTCGGGCGGATAGGGCCAATCCGGCGCGGCGGCATCGGTGAGCCGATTGACGTGTTCCATGGTGATGATCACCTCGCCGCCGCGCACGCCCTCGACCGCGAAGCGAACCGCGGCCACGGTGCCCGGTTCGACCGTCATCATGGTGCAGTGGATCGGGGCAGGCGTGACCCAATTCTCGACTCGCTCCCGGACCTCGTCGAGTTCGATGCCGAGATCTACAGCCAGGCTGCGTACTTGGGCGCCCCACATCGACGTGAGAACACCGGGCGAGAACATCACCGGTGTGTGGTCCGGCGCGGTCCCGAAACCGAAACTGACACCGGTGAATTCGGCGTCGTCGTAGGTGCCGTAGTCGAAGATCTCCTGCACGATGATCGCGGTGGCCCGAGTCGTGAGGCTCAGCGCGGTGTAGACCAGGGTGTCGCCGGAGAACCCCGGGTCGATTCCGTTGATGTACAACGTGGTGTCGCCCTCGGAACACGCCTGTGCCAGCGGCTCACGCAACCAACTGTCGGCTTGTTCGGGCGCCACCAGCCAGACAAACGACGTCCCAACGACATTCGTACCGGCTCGCAAGAATCGACTCATCTCGGCCAACGCGTCGTGCGGGCGGGTCTCGGCTTGTGAGGTGTAGACCACGCAGTCTGCGTTCAGGTCCATCAGTGCGTCGATGTCGTCGGTGGCCAACACTGCGGTGCGCCGGTCGAGCCCACACAGGTCCGCGGCGTCGCGCCCGATCTTGTCGTGTCCGCGCGCATGGACGCCGACGAGTTCCAGATCAGGACGCTCGATGATGCTGCGCAGCGCATGCACCCCGACATTGCCGGTGGAGAACTGGACGATCCGACGGGTCATGTGAGTCCTTTCAGCGGTCAGAGCAGGTCGGTGATGGTCTTCAGTCCGGCCTCGTAGAGCACGCCCGGCAGCATGCCACCGTCGATTTCGATCGTCGTACCGTTGATGAAATCGGCTGCGCCAGAACAGAGAAAGACACACGTGCGGCCAACCTCTGCCGGTTCACCACCGCGCTTGAGCGGAAGCGCATCGAAATAGGTCGAGCCGGTCGGGTCATCTTTGGGCAGGACGAACGAGCGGAAGTTCTCGGTGATCGTCGGTCCCAGCGCCACACAATTGACCCTGGCCGCCGGACCCCACTCCTCGGCGAGGGACCGGGTGAGGTGGTTGAGTCCCGACTTGGCCGCGCCGTAGGACACCAATGTCGGCGAGCCCGCCGGGTGGCCCGCGCCGCTGGAGACGTTGATGATGCAACCGGTGCCGTCCTGGTCGCGCATCTGTCGGTACACGCGAATCGCGAACCACAGCGGACTGATGAGGTTCATCTGGATGGCGAACGCATGAAACAACACCGTGCGTTCGAAGTCGTCGTCGGATCGGGGCGCTCCCTGGATACGCGACACCAGCGTGGGAATGTCTTCGGCGTGCGGCGCGGGAACTGTCCCGCCGGCGTTGTTGACCAGGATGTCGACCCGCCCGTGGCGCTCGGCCACCGCGGTGACCAAGGCGTCGATCGCATGGTAATCGCCTTGATCGCAGACCATTTGGTGTGAACGATCCGCCCATCCCGGCTCAGCGTCCACACTGGGAATGGCGTCGAGCGGTGACCGTGAACACCCGATGACGGTGGCCCCGGCGCGCAGAAATTCATGAGCGATGCCCACGCCGACACCCCTGCTGGTTCCGGTGACGATCGCGACCTTGCCGTCGAGCACACCCATGATCACTGCCCCTTGCTGTCTGACGTCGTCGGCTCGTAGAGCGCGCCGCCGAAAACATTACAGTTGTAATCATTGTCCGGACAGTGCCCAGATTCGGCTGCGGCTGGCTACACTTCGGCGTGTGATGTCGCCGTCAACCCCGTGGGGGAACGAGCGTGGGCAGTTACTGCGAGTGAGTAACCACGTCACTGGTCGTCGGCGAGCGCGAAGACTGAGCCGGCGATTCGCCCGGGTCGGCGTGACCACTTCACCTGGTCGGCTCCGGCACATGCTGGCCGGTTCGCCGGTCGCCTGCGCCGAGGTCGCCGACTTCAATTTCGCGTTGATTGCGACGCAGTTCAGACGAGATCAGTTCAGTGCGAAGGTCCGGCGCATCAAGCGCCGCGGCACCCGCTCACTGATCGTCGTCGGCATGGTTCTGGTCACGCTGAATTTCCTGTTCTGCCTGGCTTACGCCCTGTTCAGCCTGACGCTCGAGGCTGCTCCGCTCTGACACCGGAGTCCGCGCTGGGAAACATCGCGGCGGCGAGATCGAGAATCTCCGTGCGATCCGCGGGCAACAAGAAGCCCAACTTGATCGCCGAATCGAGTGACGCGGTGAAGCGTTTCAGATAGTCGGTCACCCCGTCCGGATAGAGCCGCTGGACAGTCGCGGAATCGAACAACTCGCCGGAGCCGAAGATCGATGACATCGTGGTTTCGCCGCCCCCGACGCCCGATGTCCGGGCGATCGGCACGTCGACCCACGGCGTCCGGACACCACCCCGCACCAGGCCCTGCGCATCCAGCGCGGGTTGATCATCGATCATGTCGATCTGTGCGCCGCTGGGCGCGGCCAGTCCGGTGCTCACCCAGCCGTGCAACTCCGCCAGTGCCGCCTGCAGGACGTAGTGATGTTGGGGTGCGAAATTGATGTAGTGGTCCAGTTCCTGACCCATCAGCACGTTCGTCGGCGCATAGGCGGCGACCACGTCCGCCAGTGCCGCCGACCCACTGTCGATCGGCGCCACCTGAATCGTGTAGTTGTCGGCGTGCGCCGTGCCGGCTATCTCCCACACCCGAAGTTGTTCATTGTCAGGCTGTCTCGCGCTGTAGTACCCCATTCGCCGGCCACCGAAGAGGTCGGTCTCGGTGATGATCGTCAGCAACGGGACACGTAGATCGGGACGAAACATCACCGGCTGAGCCGAGTCGCTATCCAACACATCGAAAATCGAGCTGCCGTCGAGCGGGGCAGCGGATCCGAAGCGGGAATGCACCAGGAAGCCGTCGTAAACGCCGGCAATCGGGTCGACGGCGTTGACGTAGGTCGTCAAGAACAACGCCGATTGCGACTCGCCGAGCGCCAAGACGCGTTCAGGTTGCAGCCCACCCAGAAGTTCCTCGTCCCTGGCTAGCCGCCCAGCCTGGGAGAAGATGTCGTAGGCGTAGGCATCGCCCGGATGATGCAGCGGCGAATACCGCTCCGCGTCCTGACTTTTCAGTGACATGTCGAGGCCCATGAGATTCGCGCCGCCCTCGACGCCGACGCGTTGCACCGACACCGCGACGTAGGCGTAGCCGGAGCGCAGTATTTCGCGGTGCGCCATCATCCACACCGCGGGCGCATCGATGCCGCCGCTTACGTTGAGCCACTCGACCAGTACCGTGCCGTTGAAGCGGGCCTGATCAGGCGTCAGCACCACGATCCGGGTGGTGTAGTCAGCAGCGGCTCCCGGTGACACGCTCCAGCAG
>CBAAAS010000177.1:5925-6297 GCA_964658855.1 uncultured Mycobacterium sp. | reverse complement strand
TGCCTTGATGCAACTGTATCCTGATGCAACCACTTAACAGGGTGAATGAGGAGGCTCAACAAAGCATGTCGCCATTCAAAACTGGGTGCCAGAAGAATACAACCTGATATCCATGATATGTGAGCTTAATGTCTTACAGCTAACAAGCAAAGGTGACTTGTCTTCTCTCAGATACTGTTACCGTTCTGGTTGTTTGCGCTTCCGGCTGCTTATTCACACGTCATATTGCTTGCAGTCCCTGAACTAGTTTTGCTGTGGCATCTGCTCTTCTATAACTGCCGCTGCGGCTGGCAACAGAGTTGCTCTTCTATCATATTCCAGCCTGGCCAACCTTCTCTGCTGCTCTTTTGCTTGCAGCTCTTGCTGCATCGT
>CBAAAS010000177.1:0-5915 GCA_964658855.1 uncultured Mycobacterium sp. | reverse complement strand
CATCTGCGTTCTGAGCTTCCCGGCCTTGTCTGAATCCTCGCGTGTGCCCTCAATTTTGAATACATAGGCATCAAGGCCGCCAGCCTTGTCAATATTCCTGCAGCATGCGCACAGAGAACATGCGAAATATTTGTTTTGAATCAGGTGTTGCGGTGATATCTGCAGCATGAGAGTGTTTCACCTCATTGCACCGGTGGTAACCCGCAAAGGCACCATATATCCCAAGATGTCACTGAAGATGCGCTTATTCTGTGCATTTGGCAGCCACCTCCGTCGCGTCCTATGCAGGTTGCATTGAAAGTCGTCAGAGCTGCAGCAGGCCTATGAAAGTGTGGGGAACACAAGTTGAGAGGCCGACACTCACTTGTTGCCTCCGTCCTCACTGATTCTGTTCCCAAACTGAATTCGTCTGCCAGCATACAGCCCTCGCCTGGCTCTGTGAGGAAAAGCTCTGCCAAACAGCTCTGTACCCATTGGCATGATCGAGCTCTGCAGTGAATAGTATCACGCGCCTCTGCAGAACTGATCTACTTGTGCAGGGTATGATCTGGAACAAGTTTGCACAGCTTGGGTGGCTCAACACTTGACTCTCGATCTTTGGGCTATCCAGCCAAGCAGAATGTCTTGCGCTTTGAGGGCAAGAGTGGGTCACCAGCTGACAGCGATCTCGTGCCGCTACGAAATTGAAAGGGGGACACTGTCAACACGGAACGTTCATGGCGCTGCTCCAGGCGGCGATGACCAGTCGGGTTGCCGCCGACAAACTCAACGAGACCCTCGCCGTCCACGTCGCGCCGTCGCTGAAGGCCGCCACCCCCGACCACGACCAGCAGCGCATCGCGCTGACCGACGCCTTCGTCATCGGGCTGGCCGCAACCCGGTCGGTGCTCGGCAATGTCCCGGCGGCCGACCTCACCCGAGACGAACTGCGGCAGTGGGCAGCTCCGGTGTTCCGGTTGCTGCTGGTGGGTCCGGCGCCGTCATGACCGTTACCCGGCCGCGCAACGCCGCGCAGACGCGCGCGGACATTTTGTCCGCCGCACGCCGTCGCTTCGGGGCCGAGGGATACGAGCGGACGACCTTGCGGGCCGTGGCCGCCGACGTCGGGGTGAACGCGGCGTTGGTCATCCGGTACTTCGGCAGCAAGCAGGATCTGTTCGCGGCCGCGGCGGATTTCGAGATCGATCTTCCCGACTTGTCGGATGTCGATCCCGGCGACGTCGCCGCCATCCTGCTGCCACGCTTCTTCGCGGTGTGGGAAGAGGACGAGACCTTCTTGGCGCTGCTGCGTGCCGCGATGACCAGCCCGCTGGCCGCCGAGACGTTGCGGCGCGTGTTCGCCGAGCAGGTGGCGCCCAAGCTGTTCACCGCCACCCCAGACCATCCCGTACAGCGGATCGGGTTGATGGGCGCCTTCGTCATCGGCTTGGCGATCACCCGGTACGTGTTGGTGAATCCGCCGATTGCCGGCCTCGACCGCGATGAACTCAGCCGCTGGGCCGCCCCGGTCATTCAGCAACTCCTGGTGGGCCCGGCGCCACCGCCGGCGCTGTGAGGCGAGCGAGAAACGAGACTGTTAGTCTCGTAGCCTTGAGGGCAGGGCAACTGCGGCGCTGAAGGGGTGGCTTGTGGTCGAGGCGTTGGTTGACCCGAACCCCGCCGGCGACTTCGCACTGGCCGGCCTGTCATCGCGCGCCCGCGTCTGGCTCCTGATCGTCGACTGCTTCGGCGTCCTGCTGGTGATCTCCTCGATGGTGGCGCTGAACACCGCGCTGCCCGATATTGCGATCGCCACCTCGGCCAGTCAAACCCAGCTCACCTGGATCGTGGACAGCTACACCTTGGTGCTGGCCTGCCTGTTGTTACCGGCCGGCGCACTCGGAGACCGGTACGGACGACGCGGAGCGATGCTGGTCGGTCTCGCGATATTCGCTGCCGCGTCCTTGGTGCCGGCCATCTCGTCTGATCCGATGATCGTCATCGTCGCTCGCGGGGTCGCCGGCGCGGGCGCGGCGTTCATCATGCCCGCCACGCTGTCGTTGATCACCGCTGCCTATCCAAAAGATCAGCGCAACAAGGCAGTTGGTATCTGGGCCGGGGTGGCTGGATCGGGCGCGGTGATCGGGATGCTTGGCTCCGGCGGTCTGCTGAATTTTTGGTCCTGGCATTCCATCTTCTGGGTGTTCACGGGCGCGGCGCTGACCATTTTCGTTCTGACGCTGACCATCGCGAGTTCGCGCGATGCTGACGGGCATCCACTGGACTGGCGGGGCGCCCTGGTGATCGGCGGCGCCGTGGCGACACTTGTCTTCGGCATCCTCGAGGCGCCGGCGCGCGGGTGGACACATCCACTGGTGATGACCAGCATCGGCGTCGGTCTGCTGCTGGGCCTGGCTTTCGGCTTCGTCGAAGTGCGGCAGCGTTATCCGCTGTTGGACGTGCGGTTGTTCGCGGTGCCCGCGTTCGCCACCGGCGCGGCGACCATCACGGTGTTCTTCCTGTCGATGTTCGGCTACATGTTCCTGGTCATGCAGTACATGCAGATGATCCTTGGCTACAGCCCCAACAAGACGGCGCTTGCGCTGAGCCCCATCATGGGCCCGATGCTTCTGCTGTCGGTCCTGTCGTTCTGGTACCTGCCCCGACTCGGCTTGCGCGCGGTGGTGTTCAGCGGACTGCTGCTGATCGCGACCGGGGTGATTTGCCTGCTCGGCGTCACATCGGGTTCGCCCTATTGGCGAGCGGCCTGGCCGATGCTGGTGATGAGCGTCGGTATCGGTCTCTGTACCGCGCCGACGACGTCGGTGATCATGACGACCGCACCCGACGACAAGCAGGGGGTGGCCTCGGCGGTCAACGACGCCAGTCGAGAAATCGGCGCCGCACTCGGTATCGCGCTCGCCGGGTCGATGTTGGCCGCGCAATACGCGAAGACGTTGGCCCCCAACCTGATCGGATTCCCGAAACCGGTGAGCGATGCCGCGTCCACATCGCTGGGCGAAGCGCTGGAGGTCGCGCGGCGACTTGGGCCGGCGGGCACCCGACTGGCGGAGGTCAGCAAGACCGCGTTCATCGACGCCATGCATTCGTCGCTGTTGGTGCTCGGCATCCTGATCGCGGTCAGCGCCGTACTGATCGGACTGTGGGCACCGGGGCGCGACGACCAGCAGTTGCGGCCGGTGCGAAGGCTTCTGGAGTGGCGACGGTCTAGGTAGCCGCGACACAATAAACGTCCGGTGAACCGGTTATTGCGATCAGGCTGATTTACACAGCTGTCTTTCAGGGACGCGCTAGCTACGCTCCAAATCTCGTGGCTGGTGATAACAATCAGCGCGCCAAGCGGTTCATTGCCGGTGACCGGCAGTCCCCAACTAATCCGAGACTATGGAGGCGGCAGTGACGGAGCCAGCGCAGCCGAAAAAACGCCGCATCAAGCTGCCATTCGCGCTATCGCGGATCAACGCGCTCGGCGTCGCCGCGATCGTCGGCGCGGCAAGCCTGATCGCCGTCCACAACTTGCACCACGACAATTCGCCGAACCAGATCCTCAACGTCTCCTACGACCCGACCCGAGAGTTGTACGCAGCGATCGACAAGACATTCGTCGAAGAGTTCCGGAAGAAGACCGGCGTCACGGTGGAAGTCAAGCAGTCGCACGGTGGTTCGGGCCGGCAGGCCACGGAAGTCATCAAGGGCCACGAGAAGGCCGACGTTGTGTCGCTGGCCTTGCCGAGCGACGTGGACGCGCTACGCAAGCGCGGCCTCATCGCATCCGACTGGCAGAACCGTCTACCGAACCATTCGGTCCCGTACACCTCGACGATCGTCTTCGTCGTCGAGAAAGACAATCCGCTGGGGATCCACGACTGGCCGGATCTGATCAGAGACGGCGTCGACATCATCAATCCCAACCCCCGCACCTCGGGCAACGGAAAGCTCAGCGTTCTCGCGGCCTGGGGTTCGGTCACAACGCGCGGCGGCAGCGAGCAGGAGGCCAACGACTACGTCAGGGCGTTGTTGAGCCACGTCAAGGTCGCCGACAGCGGAGCGCGCGGCGCCGCCACCACCTTTTCGACCGAGAAAATCGGCGACGTCCACTTGACCTGGGAGAACGAAGCCCTGCGGGAAGTGGCGGAGAACAAAGACCAATTCGAAATCGTTTATCCGCCGGTCAGCATCCTCGCCGAACCAGCGGTCACCTGGGTCGACGCGAATCTCAAGGACAAGAAGCGGGTGTCCTACGCCAAGGCGTACCTGGAGTACCTCTACACCGACGCTGCGCAAGAGACGGTTGCCCAGTATGGCTACCGGCCGCTGAAGCCGGAGATTTTGGCCAAGCATGCGGATCGGCTACCGCCTATCAACCTGTTTCCCATCACTGCGATCGCCAAGAGTTGGTACGACGCGCAGGAGAAGTTCTTCGGCAGTAACGGCATCTACGACGTGGTCTCCTCGGCTCCGGCCAGAGTCGCGTCTGCACACCCGCGGCGAAAGACGAAGACCCCATGAGCATTCCGACGATTTCTGCGCGCATAAAAAGCGTGAACTACGACAAGGACAAATTGCGCGCCGACCTGATAGCGGGCCTCACGGTCGCTGCGGTGTCGCTGCCGCAGGGCATCACCTACGCGTTGGTGGCCGGCGTCGACCCCAAATTCGGTGTCTACTCGGCGATCGTGGTGACGCTCGTCGCGTCGATTTTCCAGTCGTCTTCGCATCTGGTCAACGGTCCGACGAGTGCCATATCGCTGCTGGTGTTCAGCTCGCTGGCATTCATCGACCCGGAGAACCGGACGGTCCTGTTCGAGGCGCTGTTCCTGCTCGGCGTGCTGGTCGGCGCCTTCCAGATTCTGATTGCGGTGTTCAGGCTCGGTGATCTGACCCGGTACATCTCCGAATCCGTGATCCTCGGCTTTCTGCTGTCCGCGGCGGTGCTGATCGCTCTCGGCCAACTCGGCAATGCCCTGGGAGTGAAAGACCAAGGCAACGCCCGGCAGTCGGTGATAAAACGCACCTACCTCACCCTGTTCCACGGCGAGGCCTTCAACTACCGCGCGTTGATCATCAGCGTCGCGACCATCGTCCTCGCCGTCGTGCTGCGGCGGCTGGTGAAGCGATTCGGCCTGCCGCAACTCGACCTGCTGGCAACGCTCATCCTTGCGGCCCTGATCGCCTACGTGGCCGGATGGGCGACCGAAGACCACACCGGCAACACCGCGATCAAGCTGACCGCGAAGATCCCGCAGAGCCTGCCGCACCCGCACATTCCGTCCGTGCAACTCAGCGAAGTGACCCAGTTGGCGCCCGGCGCATTGGCCATCGCGTTCATCGGACTGCTCGAGGCGCTGTCGATCGCCAAGGCCATCGCCTACCAGAGCGGGCAGAAGATCGACTACAACCGGCAGATCATCGCCGAAGGCCTGGCGAACCTCACCGGTGGTTTCTTCCAGGCCGTGCCGGGCTCGGGCTCGGTGACGCGCTCGCCGATCAACTACCAGGCCGGCGCGAAGACCCGGTTCTCCGGCGTGATCGCCTCCATCGGCGTCGCGATCATTGTGCTGTTGTTCGCGCCGCTACTGCACTACATGCCCCGGGCCGCGCTGGCGGGTCTGCTGCTGATCACTGCTGCGCGACTGATCGACATCAAGCGGTTGAGCTACGCGATCAAGGCATCCCGCTATGACGCCGGTCTGGTGATCATCACCGCGCTGGTCGGCGTATTCGTTGACCTGGACACCGCGGTATTGCTCGGCGTTGCGCTCTCGATCCTGCTGTTCGTGCCGCGGGCGGCCAAGCTCAAGGCACGGGAATTGGTGGTCGCCCCCGAACGGGTGGTTCGCGAGCGGGTAGCGGGCGACCCGTCCGATCCGTCGACGCTCATCTCCGACTTCGAGGGCGAGCTGTTCTTCGGGGCC
>CBAAAS010000176.1:0-6358 GCA_964658855.1 uncultured Mycobacterium sp. | reverse complement strand
AGTCGACCGGCTTGATTCCGACCGCATGCCGCAGCTGCGCCAGAAATTCTTCGGCGTCGTCACTGCGAATCATGTAGTGCGAGAACGCTACTCGGATTGCAGTGGCCGCCTTGACCGCGGCGTTGGGGCCGGGCACCAACCGCTGCAGACCGTCGCGCATCTGCGGGATGACGTACGAGAACTGGGTGATGACGTGCTCGGGTTCGATGTCGACCATCCGCACGCCGGTGTAGGAATGCTGGTAGTCGACGATGAAGCGCAGCGCCGCGTCGAGTTTGTCGGTGCCTTTGAGTCCGGCCGTTGCCCGGCTCATACCGCTTTCGAAGGTGAGCCGCTCGTACTGGGAGAACGCCGAGAGCAGGTCTTCCTTGGAAGCGAACCAGCGGTACAGCGTCGGCCTGGACACCCCCGCCTGAACGGCGACGTCGGACAGGCTGAGTTTGCGCTTGCCGTTGCGGCCGAGGACCTCAGCGGTGGCCGCGAGGATCCGCTGCTGCGTCGAGGCGTCACCCTCGATGGTCGACGTTTGGTCCATACCCGCAACTTTACAAAACTAGGGCGAAGTGTCACGCTGTTTTCGTGCCACTGGTAGCTGACTACCCGAGCTTAGCTGGGCAAGCCCGAAATGCAGGGTGTCTACGGTGAGCCGCGCCAGAGCGGTCGTCATCACCGAAGCATCATCGCCGGTCGCATGCGCGACCGCGGCGCGGTTGGCGGCGGGCGGGCATCTGGTCATGATGGGCAGCCGCCGGCCGCAGATCTGCGAGGAGTTTGCCGCCCGACACCGGTCCGGGGGCGCGTCGGTGTTCGCCGCTCACCTCGACCTGGCCGATCCGCCTTCTATCGATTTGTTCATGGAGTCCGCCGACTATCTGATCGGTGAGGCCGACGTGCTGATCAGCACCGCCGGTGTCGCGGATAGGTCTTGGGCGGGTGCGCAACACCTTGTGGGACAACTCGTTCCGCCGATGATCGACAGCGGCCGCGGTGACGTCGTGCTGCTCAGCCCCGAGCTGGTCGGGGCGTCACCGGACGGGGCGGACCGGATGCTCGAGGCGTGGGTCAGCGGTCTGGACGCCGAGTTCGTCGGAACCGGCGTACGCGCTTCGATCGTCCGCTCGACAGGTGCGGTGCCACCGGCTGACGCCGGTTGCCTGATCGCCGCAGCCATCAGCTCGCCCGACCAGATGCACCTGCGTGTCGTCGACGTTATTCCATCGCGCCGCGAAAGTGCGATCAACGATGGCCTATCCCGAGAAATGCGTTACTAGTTGCACTTTCGCGGTCAACTGGGCCGTCGGCGTACCAGCACCGACTGCTGAATGCTGCCCACGGCCCCGGTCTCGTCGAACAGCGTGCCCACGGTCGTCCCGATGCCGTCCGGCCCGTAGTTGGTCTCGGCACGGACGCCCACCCACTCGCCGTCGGGTATCCGGTGCACGTGGACGACGAGGTCGTTGTTCAAGAAGGTCCACTTGGTGATGTCGATCTTGGAGCCAATTCCGTTGGCGCAGTCGGCAACCGCGAACAGCCGCTCCAACGGAGTCATCGTCTCGCCGTTGACCAGACTGGTCGTCGGCTTGATCCAGGACTCGCCAGGCCCGTCGTTGAGTGGGTTGGTCAGCCAGCGCCAATCGAGGCTGTGCACGTAGTTGCGGTCGAAGTCTTTCGCCAGATCGCGGCTGCGGGCTTCGCTGAGCGGACGCGGCAGCGGCGCGGCGGCGTGCTCCAGCTCCGCGGTGTCAAGCTTCTGCAGCCGCCAACCGGTGGCCCGCGCCGTCGGCCGTGGCTGACCATCGGGTCCCAGCGCCAACGTCTCGGCGCTGATCAATTCGATCTGCTTACCGCGGCGCTCGACTTTCGAGCGAACCCACATATCGCCGTCGGCCGGGACTGGACCCAACAGGTCCACCGCGACCCGGCTCAGCCGGGTGTCGTCGCGTGGCGCGCAGCGTTCCAGCGCGCGGACCAGCAGCGCCGACACCGGCGCGGCATGCTGAATCGCCGCGGTCCAGGTGCTGCGGACCAAGTCTGTGGCAGTGAACTTTTCGCCCACCGGGTCGGCGGCGTCGGTCAACTCGTAATAGGAATCAGTCATCGTTGGTGTTCCACGGCGGTCACGCCCGGAGTATCCACGATCACCGTGTCCACGCGGGAGAGTCGCGTGCCGACCAGACGTTTGGGATAGGCGTCGCTGCTCGACAGCATGAACAGCGTGCGGTCAGCGGTTCCGCCGAGCATGCAGGCGATCGCCGCGCGATCGCCGATGTCGATGCGATGCGTCACGCGCCCCTTGCCGCCGCCACCTTCAATGCGCTCGAACTGGTGCGCCAGCGTCATCGCCGTCCACACCCCGCCCTCGGCGTCGAGACAGATGCCGTCCGGCGGTCCGTCCAGGCCGTCGGCGAAGACCCGTCGATCGGACAGGTCGCCGCCCTCTCCGATGGTGTACGCGGTCAACCGCCGGCCGATCGACTCGGCGACGATCAGGGTCTTTTGGTCGGGCGTGATCGCCATCCCGTTCGGGAAGGCCAGTTCTCGCGCCACCACTGTGACGCTGTTGTCGGGGTCTACCCGCAGGATCACGCCGCCTTCGAACGCCTGCGACCCGATGTAGGCCCGGCCCTGGCGGTCGATGACCATATCGCCGAGGTCGGCCGGTGCCAGTGCGCTCAAATCGGCTACGGTGCTGACATTTTCGCCGTCGTAGGCCAGCAGGGTGCGGGCTTCGGTGGACACGATCAACAGCGTCCCGTCCGGCCGGAAGCCGAGGCCGGACGGTGCATGTCCGGGTAGGTGAAGCGTGGTCATCGAGCCGCCGACGGTGACGGTGTGCACGGCTTCGCCGAGCATGTCGGAGAACCACAGCAGACCTTCGAACCAGCGCGGGCCCTCGCCGAAGCAGAACCCGGTCGCCAGCGGGGTCAATCCATCCACCATCGCCGTTGCGCCCAACGTCGTCGCTCCTTTGCGGCGGTAGAACGGACCGGCCTGTCACCCGGTTGGCTTTACAGATTATCGTACAAATGTCACGCGGTAGCTTGCAAGGACACCGTCGGCGCTCAGCGAAGGAGAGCGGCAGATGCATTTCACCATCACCCACCCGATGCACAGCCACCCCTACAACCCGGAGTTGGTCACGGGCGAGGGCATCGCGAAAGTGGCCGCGGCCGCGGAAGGCGCCGGTATTCACGGTTTCGGATTCACCGACCACCCGGCGCCGACTCAGCGCTGGCTCGAAGCCGGCGGCCACGACGCGCTGGATCCGTTTGTCGCGATGGGATACGCCGCCGCTCACACCACCACGCTGCGGCTGATCCCCAACATCGTGGTGCTGCCGTATCGAAACCCGTTTGTAGTGGCCAAGTCTGGCGCGACGCTCGACCTGCTGTCCGGCGGCAGGTTCACCCTCGCCGTCGGTGTGGGCTACCTCAAGCGAGAGTTCGCCGCGCTCGGGGTGGACTTCGAGGAGCGCGCCGCATTGTTCGACGAGGCACTCGACGCGATCCGTGCCATCTGGACCTCCGACGACGTCACGTTCGAGGGCACGCACTTCAGCGCCCACGGCATCACCGCGCATCCCCGACCGGTGAGCAATCCGCATCCGCCGATCTGGATCGGCGGCAACACCGGGGCGGCCCGCCGTCGGGTCGCCGAGAAGGGTGACGGCTGGTGCCCCTTCGCTGCGCCACCGCAGCTGGCGCAGACCGCGCGTACAGCGGCGATGGATTCCATCGAGGCCCTCGCCGACGGCATCGACGATCTGCGCCGTCGGCTCGACAAGGCAGAACGGGACCCGTCGACCATCGACATCGTCTTCGGCAACTTCGAGGGCGGCAGCCTGGCGTCCGACGACTTCAACGCCGAGGCCTACCTGGGCGGTCTGGAACGGCTGGCGAAGCTGGGCGTGAACTGGGTGCAGGTGGGCCTGCCGGGCGACAGTCTGGCGCACGCACTGGAAGCCATCGATCGGTTCAAGAGCCTGGTGATCGACGCGTCCTGACGGCTGGATGCCTTTACAAGTTTTGATGAGAATGTCATTCTCGCTACGTGACAACAGACTCTGAGCAGACGCACTGGTCGGTCGCCGGCCTCTTGGATTTGTTCGATGCGCGCGAAGTCGGAGAAGGCCGGTTCAGCGCCGACACCGGCATCGCTGCCGAGGACGAACGTCAGGTGGTCGAGGGCACCCAGGTGCTCGCGCAGGTGATTGTCGCTGTCGCCAAACGGTTTCCGGAGAAGTCGGTCCGCTCGGTGCACGCCGTGTTCGCCCGCGCTGTGGTGGTCGGGCCGCCGGTCGAGATCGACATCGACGTCGTCGCCGAGGGGCGTTCGACAGCGACCGCTGTGGTTGGCGTGTCGCAGAACGGACGTCGCGCCATCACGGTAACGACCCTGCTGGACGTGCCGTCGGGCGACGTCATCCGCCACCACCTGCCCCGTCCCGAGGTGGCCGCGCCCCGCGACGCCAACGACGGCGGGATGCAGATGGCCGGTCGCGAACTGCGTCTCGTCGACGTCGTCGATGTGAACAGCCCCGACGAGGTCGGACCGCCGGAGCTGTACGCCTGGCTGCACTACGACCCGATTCCGGACCGCGACGATCTGGCCAAGGCCTTGGTCGCGTATTTTACCGGTCACCTTGGTATTTCGACCACGATGCGCGCCCACGAGGGCATTGGCACCGCCCAGTCGCACCTGACCGTGTCGACCGCGCCGATGACGGTGTCGGTCAGCTTCCATGAGCCGGTGACGTGGACGGGCTGGCTGCTCTACACGCATGAGAGCACCCAGGTGGGTGCTGGCATGTCGTATGTCCGCGGCGCCGTGCACACCGAGGAGGGCGAGCTGATCGCGTCGTTCGCTCAGGACGCGCTGATCCGGCCGCTGCGCACCACCGACAACTCCATCAAAACCGAAGCGCGGCTTTAACAGTCATGGACTTCTCCGCCGTCGAACTATCACCGGAGGACACCGAATTCCGGGATCGGTTGCGGGCCTTCCTGGTCGACGTGGTCACCGACGAGGTGATCCGCCGGGACCGCGAGACGGGGGAGAACTTCGACGAGGGCGTGCACCTGGCGCTGGGCTCCGAGGGATATCTGGCCGCTGACTGGAACGACGTGCCCGACGGCGGCTTCAGCGCGTTGCGCCGGCGCATCTGGGATCTGGAGATCGGCCGGGCGCACACGCCGTGGTTCCACTGGGGTACCACTGCGGTGGTGGCGAAGATGGTGCGCCAATTCGGACCGCCGGAACTCACCGACGAGGTACTGCCCGGCGTGCTCGCCGGTGACATCCGACTGTGCCTGGGCTACACCGAACCCGAGGGTGGCTCGGATGTGGCGACCTGCAAAACCCGCGCGGTGCGTGACGGCGACACCTGGATCATCAACGGCTCCAAGATGTTCACCTCGAACGCCCACAATGCCAAATACGTCTTCCTGCTCACCAACACCGACCCTGATGCGCCAAAACACAAGAACCTGACCATGTTTCTGGTGCCGCTCGAGACGCCTGGTGTCGATATCCAGGGCATCCGCACCGTGGACGGTGACCGCACCAACATCGTCTACTACAGCGACGTGCGGGTCGACGATAAATATCGCATCGGAGCGGTCAACGGCGGTTGGGGAGTGCTGCGGGGCGCGCTCGACGAGGAACACGGCACCGCGGAAAAGGAGAACGACGGTCTGCAGAGGGTCGCGGTGATGAGCGAGCATCTGACACTGATGGCCGAGGCGATCGACAGGATCGCGGCATTGGTCACGCAGCAGAGTGCCGATGGGCGCCGCCTGATCGACGACGCGTCGGTGGCGTATCGGTTGGGCCGCGGCGTTGCTCGTACCGAAGCGGCACTGAGCACGCCGGGGATGTTCGGCCGGGTGGCCAACGCGCAGACCATGCGCGACGTCTCGCCCGACCTGATGGACATCCTGGGCATCGCCTCGGCGCTCCCGGTCGACACCGAGGGGGCCGTTGACGACGGCGGCGCCGAATACATCTTCCGGCTGGCCTCACCCGTCGGTATCTACGCCGGCACCCTCGAGGTGTTCCGCAACATGATCGCCCAGCACGCGCTGGGACTAGGGCGACCGAACTACTCGCCGCCAACCCGACCTGGCTCAAATTAGTGCGTGGGTCAGCGATCCGATAGCAGCGGATGTAGCGAGCGAATTTCACAGTGCCTCAGCCCGTTTGGGCTCAGGGACGGTGTCGATGACGACTGGGCCGCGGTGGTCGGCCTAGTTGGTTGTCGGTGGTGGTTGTGGTTGGAATGGCTCGTACCACCACCAGTCGGCGCGTTCGCCGGTAGGGCCTGGGAACGGCGGGACGGCGGGCGGGGGAAGGTTCGCAG